>JANLYC010000370.1:0-4816 GCA_031365435.1 Nocardioidaceae bacterium | reverse complement strand
GGCCCGAACACCGTCGACGAGGCGACCGAGGTCCAGCGCCAGCTCGAGGACAGCGGCTTGTTCAAGGTCACGCTCAAGAGCGCCGAGTGGGAGCAGTACCAGACCATCTACAAGGAGGGTGCCTACGACATGTGGATCCTCGGCTGGTTCCCGGACTACCCCGACACCGACGACTACCTGTCGCCGTTCCTGGTCGATGGTGGCTTCTTCCAGAACAACTACACCAACCCCGAGGCGAACAAGCTCGTCGCGGCCGAGCAGGGCACGTCCGACCAGGCCAAGCGTGAGGACGCCTTCAAGAAGCTGCAGGACATCGCAGCCCGCGACGTTCCGTTCATCCCCTCGTGGGTGGGGCAGAACATCGGCGTGTACGGTGCTGGGATCAAGGGCGTCGAGGACACCCTCGACCCGGCATTCATCTTCAGGTTCTGGTTGGTAACCAAGAACGCCTAACTCGAGCAAGGACAGCGGTCGTGGGGAGGGACCCCTGGGGTTTCTCCCCACGACGCATGTCTGGAGACTAGATCCATGACCAGGTCCTCCTCAGGATCCCTTCCGCGCTACATCCTGCAGCGCACCATGCTCGTCATCCCGATGATCTGGGTGCTGTTGACCATCGTCTTCCTCGTCCTTCGCGTGGCGCCCGGCGATCCCGTGTCGGCGGCGCTGGGCGGCCAGGTCGACCCGGCCGCACTGGAGCAGCGACGCGAAGCCTTGGGATTCAACAAGCCGCTGATCTCGCAGTACTGGGACTACCTCTCCTCGGTGCTCCGTTTGGACTTCGGAACCACGTTCACCGACAACCAGCCGGTTCTGAACGTGATCCGGGACAACGGGGGTGCCACCCTGAGCCTGACGGTGGCGGCCTTCTTCATCGCTCTCGTCCTCGGCATCCCGCTGGGTCTGATTGCAGGACGAACCCGGGACCGGTTCCCCGATGTCGTGATCAGGCTCTTCGGAATCCTCACCTACGCGGCCCCGATCTTCTTCGTGGGCTTCCTGCTCCAGGCGTATGTCGCATCGCCTCTTGGCCTGCCGACGTCAGGTGATGCCAGTCCGATCACGATCTTCACGGTCAAACCGCACACGCACATCCTGCTGATCGACGCATTCCTCAGCGGAGACAGCACTGCCATCTCGGATGTGCTGAAGCACCTGATCCTGCCGGCTGCGACGCTGGGGCTGCTGGTCTCCGGGGTCTTCATCCGGCTGGTGCGGGTCAACATCCTGCAGACGATGCAAAGCGACTACGTCGAGGCGGCCGAAGCCCGCGGCATCGACCGTGGCAAGGTCACCCGGCGGCACGCCTTCCGCAACGCCTTGGTTCCTGTTGTCACGGTCATCGGCCTGCAGTTCGCACTGCTCCTCGGAGGGGCGGTCCTGACCGAGTCGACGTTCAACTGGCCGGGGCTGGGTCAGAAGCTCGTGAAGTACATCAACGACCGCGACTACGGCGCAGTGCAGGGCATCATCACGATCTTCGCGGTCGCGATCGTCCTGATCAGCCTGCTCGTCGACATCGCCAACGCGCTCATCGACCCGCGAGTGAGGTACTGATGCGCATGCTCCCCGCAGCAATCACCAAACCGTTCACCCAGACCTCGGGCTTCGCCCGGTGGATGCTCGTGATCGGCATCGTGATCACGGCCGTCTTCATCATCTGCGCGTTGTTCGCGCCCTGGTTGGCGCCTTACGGCTTTGCCCAGTCGAGCGTGGACGGAGTGCGGTTCACCAAGCTTGGGCACCCGACCGGTGGGCATATCTTCGGTACGAACGACCTGTTCTTCGATGTCTTCTCCCGGATCATCTGGGGTGCCCGAACAGCGATCGAGGTCGTGTTCCTGTCGATCCTCTTCTGCATCGTGATCGGTGTACCGCTGGGCCTGGTGTCCGGCTACTTCGGCGGCTGGCCGGACCGCATCCTGGTGCTCGTCATGGACGCCCTTTTCGCTTTCCCGTCGTTCCTGTTGGCGATCGTCTTCTCGTTCCTGTTGGTGAACATCCTTGGCGGGAGCGTGATCGCCGTTGCCCTCTCCCTGACGGCGATCTACGTTCCGCAGTACTACCGCGTCGTCCGCAACACCACGGTCAGCGCGAAGGAGGCGACCTACGTCGAAGCTGCCCGAGCGATCGGTGCCACCGACGGGGTGATCATGCGGCGCTACCTCTTCGGCAACGTCGTGCAGAGCGTGCCGGTCCTCGGCACTCTCAACGCGGCGGATGCGATCCTGACCCTGGCCGGACTGGGTTTCCTCGGGCTGGGCATCCAGCCGACCGACGCCGCCGAGTGGGGTTTCGACCTCCAGCGAGCACTCGACGACGCCGGGGCCGGTGTCTGGTGGACCGGCCTGTATCCGGGTCTGGCCATCGTGCTCCTCGTGACCGGCCTGACGCTCGTCGGCGAAGGCCTCAACGAGACGCTCAACCCGACCCTGCGCCGGCGCCGATTGTTGCCCGTCGTGATGCCGTCCCGTGGCTCCGCCGGACATCCTGAGGCCAAGGAGTCGGCACGATGACCCTCCAGGAAGCCACCACCCCGGTCGAGACGTTCGACGGACCGGTGATCTCTGCCCAGGACGTACGGGTCTGGTACGGAACCACACGCGGCGCCATCCGCGCCGTCGACGGGGTCAGCTTCGACCTGGCCGCCGGTGAGACCCTCGGCCTCGTCGGAGAGTCCGGGTGTGGCAAGTCCACGCTGGGTCGCGGCCTGATGGGCCTGTTGCCTGAGGGTGCCAAGCGCGACGGCAGGGTGTTGTTCAAGGGCGAGGACATCTTGTCGATGAGCGCGCGAGACTCGTATCAGCTCCGTGGCGGCGAGATGGGCATGATCTTCCAGGAGCCGCTGACCCGGCTCAACCCGTTGATGCGCGTCTCCGAACACTTCGAGGAGACGATCAAGCAGCACGCACCCGATCTGTCGAAACGCGAGCTGCGTGAACGAGCCCTCGAGGTGCTCCGGCTGATCGGCATCCCGCCCACGCGCTACAAGTCCTATCCGCACGAGTTCTCTGGCGGTATGCGGCAACGGCTGATGATCGCGCTGGCGCTCGTGCTGCGCCCGGCGTTCATCGTCGCGGACGAGCCGACGACCGCCCTCGACGTCCTCGTCGAAGCGCAGATCATCGCGATCCTCAACGACCTCCGGCAGAACTTCGACACGGCCATGCTGCTCATCACGCACAACCTCGGCATCGTGGCCGAGGCGTGCGACCGGGTCGCGGTCATGTATGCCGGCCGGATCGTCGAGCAGGGAACTGTCCGCGAGGTCTTCGGCAATCCGCAGCACCCCTACACGCGCGAGCTGCTGCGCTCCACGATCAGCCTGTCGACCACGGGGCTGAACTTCATCCCCGGCGCACCGCCAGACCTGGTGGACCCGCCATCCGGATGCCGGTTCCACCCGCGTTGTCCCGAGGCGATGAAGGTCTGCCTCGACCACGACCCTGTCCCGACGCGGGCGGCGTCGGGTACCGAGGTCGAGTGCTGGCTGGCCGGTCCGGACGAGCTGGTGCCAACCGGTGGGACCGAGCGTGCTGAGCAGAAGGAGCTGAGCCTTGCCGACGAAGCCTGACCACCAGATCGACCGGGTCACGAGCAGCGAGACGGTCGTCGACATCCGGGACCTCTCGGTGCACTTCGACCTGCAGGGCAGCTCGATCGCCCGGCTGTTCGGCCGCGACACCGGCACTGTCAAGGCGGTTGACGGCGTGAACCTGACCATGCACAAGGGCGAAGTGGTCGGGCTCGTGGGTGAGAGCGGAAGCGGCAAGTCGACGCTGGGGCGGGCTCTGCTCGGGCTGGCCCCCGCGACCCACGGCTCGATCGTGTTCGAGGGCACCGACATCGCGTCCCTGTCGCGGCGGCAGCTCCGCAAGATCCGGCAGGACGTGCAGATGGTCTTCCAGGACCCGAACGCCGCGCTCAACCCGGCCATGACGGTCGAGCAGGCCGTCGGTGACCCGTTACGTGTCCATGGTGTCAAGTCCGCCGCCGAGCGTCGTAAGCGCGTCGTCGAGGCGCTCGAGACCGTGGGCCTGTCACCCGTCGAGCTCTTCCTCACCAAGTACCCCCGGGACCTGTCGGGCGGGCAGAAACAGCGCGTGGTGATCGCCCGGGCCATCATCATGGGTCCCAAGGTGCTGGTCGCAGACGAGCCGATCTCGATGCTCGACATGAGCGTCAGGGCCAAGATCCTCGAACTCATGCTGGAGCTGAAGGAGGAGCTCGGGCTGACCTACCTCTACATCACCCACGACCTCGCGACGGCGAAGTTCTTCTGCGACCGGATCGCGATCATGTACCTCGGTCGCATCGTCGAGATTGGCGATGCGGCGTCCATCTACGCCGACCCGAAGCACCCGTACACTCGCGCGCTGCTGCAGGCGATCCCGGTGCCGGACCCCGAGCGGACGGTGCCGCGCGACCTGCCGCGAGGCGAAGTTCCCGACGCCTCCTCGCCGCCGCTCGGCTGCTCGTTCCATCCGCGCTGCCCGCTCGCGTTCGAGCCCTGCGGCTGGGAGTCGAGAGATCTGCGTGAGCTGCTCGAGTCTCGCTGGACACTCAGGGCCGGCGAGCCCGGCGTCGACGAGGAGGCCGCGCTACTCGGCGACCTCGATGCGCTGGCCACCCCGAGGACGTCGGTGCGTCTCGATCCGCCGCGCGGCCGGAGTGCGGACGACATGCTTGCGCTCCTCGAGCGGATCCGCAGCGAGACGCCGGACGAGCGCTTCTGGAGGGGAGTGCGCCGTCTCGAAGCAGTCGGTGGCCGCCTCGAGCTCGAGTTCCACGAGCCACTCGATCCGAAGCTCTTGCC
>JANLYC010000313.1:0-1806 GCA_031365435.1 Nocardioidaceae bacterium | reverse complement strand
GCGCTCGACAGTGCCATGCGCTCGGCCAGACCCGGTGAGCCGTGCGACGGCTCACCAGGCGCAGAGCCGGCAGCAGGCTCCACCACGTCGGTCACTGCTGGACCGTCAGGTCACTCCCGCCGTACCACTTCTTCGACAGCTTGGTCAGCGTTCCGTCGGCGTGCAGCTCACCGACGATCTTGTCGACGGCTGCGGCGAACGAGGTCGGATCGTCGCGAGAGCTCTTGTCGATGGCGACGGCGAGCGGCTCGTAGAACACCGGGTCACCCACGATCTTGACCGGCTTGTCTGCGTCGATGAAGCCCTGCGCTGTGGTGAGCGACGTGATGACGGCGTCGAGGCGAGTTCCGTCACCGAGGGCCAGGTCGTTGAGAGCGCTCGTGTCGGTGTCGTAGCCGACGGCCTTGGCATCGTCGATCACGAAGTCGAAGGTGAATCCTTTGATCGCCAGCGTCTTGCTGAGGTACTGCTCGTACGTGCACCCGCTGCAGACACCGATGGTGGAACCGTCGAGGTCGGTAGAGACGTCCTGCACGCTGGTGTTGGTCTTGTTCACCACGACGACAGCAGGCGTGTAGTAGTAGGGCTGAGAGAAGTCGAGCACCTTCTGGCGGTCGTTGGTCGGCGTCATCGAACCGACGCTCATGTCCCATCGTCCGTTCCAGCGGCCCGAGGTGATGCTCTCCCAGGCCGGTGTCGCAAACTCGATCTGCACGCCGAGCTTGTCCGCGATCGCCGTCGCGACAGCGATGTCGAACCCGACGTACTCACCGGTCTTCTCGTCCAACGAGGACTGAGGCGGATACTTGGGGTCGGTGGACACGACGATCGTGCCCGCGTCGCAGATCTTCGCCAGCGCATCGCCCGTCGTGGTGTTGGACGCGCACACCGTGCCCGCCGCGGCCGGGGTCGCTTTCTTGTCGGAGCCCCCGCCGCAACCCGCCAGGGTCAGGGCCAGCGCGGCGATGATCGGCAGAGCGTGGTACCTCTTGCGCATGCGCGCCTCCGTCCGGAGTCTTTTCCGTTCATGGATTCAGAGCGGAAGCGTAGCCCGGCGACGAGACAGAGATCACACCGCACCGCCGAGAGAGCCCGCTGAGGGGGCTGCTCGGCGGGCCGCGACTACTACACAACTCCGCACGAAAAGGGCACCGGCCGCCCCCCGTGCGGCGGGGCGGCCGGTGCCGCATCATCGCGAGGCGACCAGGACTACTTGACCTGGATCGAGGCGAAGAACTGACCGGTCACGACCAGGTCCGTCGCGCGGGCCTGGCTCGCCTTGTAGTTCGGCCCGGGCTGGCTGATCCGTAGTTGGGTCACGATGCTGTTGTTGTGTGTCGCGTTCGACAGCGAGTTGAGCAAGTCATCGAACGACGCGACCTGTCCGCCACCACCGTAGGTGGAGGCGCCACCCGAGAGCTGCAGGTAGCCGAAGCCGCGGCCGCGCCCCTTGGGTACGTCCACGTTCACCGGTACGACGAGGTGATCCGGGCTGTCGACGCGGTCGAGGGTCACCCTGAGGTGCAGGGTCGAACCGTGCGCGACCGTGGTGTTCCGCCGGCTCATCTTCACCCACGACCCACCCACGCGCCTCTCGACCTTGCCGAGGTTGTACGCGTGGTACACGGGATCGACGAGTGATCGGTAGCTGACACCGGTGATCGTGACGTCGTCGAACTTGTTGTTGAGCAGCCGCGTGAGCTGTGAGTAGGACTCGAAGATCGTCTCGAACGTGATGTCGTAAGGGCTGGCGAAGTCGTTGACCCGCGAGTACTCGAACGGCGTGCCGTCAGAGCGCAAGCCCTC
>JANLYC010000298.1:0-2675 GCA_031365435.1 Nocardioidaceae bacterium | reverse complement strand
GTCTTCTGCGAGGGGCTCAGGCCCCGGGGCGCAGCGATAGCCGCGTCGGACGGCGCGATGCTGACGATCTGGGTGAGCGTCGCCAGTACGGCGACAGCAAGAACACGACAAAGTGTGCGGTGCGGCACGAAGTCCCCCTGGAGCTTGAAGTCGGGCTCGACACTAGGGGGGTGTGCCGTGGACGGGCCGCTTTTGCCGCCTAAAGCAGCCGAAAGGCTGATTCGAGGCTCAGCCGGTCGTTCACGTCCTCACCGGCGGCCGGCCGCTTTGGCCTGGGGCGGGGAGGTTCCTGGCGGCGGGGTGGGCGCAGCAGGGATCGAACCTGCGACCACCTGCTTGTAAGGCAGGTGCTCTACCGCTGAGCTATACGCCCCTCAGGCGCGGAAGCCTAACGCCCAGAGCGAGCCCGGACAAAAGACAACGACCGCCAACGTCTCGGTTCGCTGGCGGTCGTGTCTTGAGGACTATCGAACACTGGCCACGCCCGCTTCGCTATCGCTTTGCCCAAACTCGGGGGGAGAAGTTACAGAGCGCTTCGGACACGGCTCAGATGCTGTCCGGAAAGCGGCGGATGTCCGGCTGGCGTGTCAGCCGAGCTCGGCGAGCACCTTGCGGTACTCCTCGATGTCGCGCGCCTGGGGAATCGCGTTCTCGATCTGCCACCGCAGGATGCCGGCCCGGTCGATGATGAACGTCGCCCTGCCCGAGCAGCCCACCTTCTCGTTGAAGATGCCGTATGCCGATGAGACGGCTCCGTGCGGCCAGTGGTCACTCAGCAACGGGAACATGTAACCGTCGCGGTCGGCGTACGCGCGCTGGGAGAACATGTGGTCACACGACACGGCGACCAGCGCAGTCCGGTCGTTCGAGAAGTCCTCGATGTGGTCGCGCAGCTCGTGCAGCTCGCCCGTGCAGACGCCACTGAACGCGAACGGGTAGAAGACGAGGACGAGGTTCTTCTCCCCGTGGAAGTCGATCAGCGACACGGTCTGGCCGTGCTGGTCGGTGAGGCTGAAGTCGGGCGCTGGGACGCCGATCTCGAGGGGCATGCGAGTGGGCTCCGAATCACGTGGGCGCAGGGCGAGCGAGGTTCAACCTGATCCTAAGACGCGCCCGGGCACGCCCCAAGCCGAACTGGGTGCGTGCAGAACTTCGAGGTCGCGTCAGCGCCGGTGGGAACGGTCGGTCTTCGGTGACACCAGCTTGGTGCCCGACCACTCGGGGCCGGCAGCGAGGCTCGTCGTGGTCGATAGGCCGGCTGTGGGCGCCGCCTCGGCGATGTCACTCGCGTCGACGTAGTTGTCGCGCCCGACCTTCGGCGTGAGCAACCAGATCGCGCCCCCGTCAGCAAGGTCGGTCAGCGAGTCGACGAGCCCGTCCACGAGGTCTCCGTCGTCCTGCCGCCACCAGAGGATGACTGCGTCCACCACATCGCCGTACCGGTCGTCGACAAGCTGCCCGCCGATGGCCTTCTCAATGGAGGCCCGGAGATCCTCGTCGATGTCCTCGTCCCAGCCCAGCTCCTGGACGACCATGCCTGACTCGAATCCGAACCGGCTGGCCGGTCCGCTGGCCGCGTTGTCCGCGGTCGCGCTCACCCGTGTGCCTCCTTGGCCCCATAGGGACGCACCTGACTGGCGCGCACCCTCGACGCAGGGTAGTCCACCGCGAACTGGACCCATCCGCAAGTCATTCCGGCAATCTGGCCCAGATGGGCCAGATGTACGGGCGCCTACGCTGGAACCAGGGTGATGAGTCCCAGGGGCAAACCTGCGAGGATGCAGGCATAGAGGGAAGCGCACGCTGCGGCCCTCGCCCTGCCCGCCGTACGACGAAGAGGACACACGTGGCCATGGCTAGTGACCGTCCGCCGGTGATCCACGAGGGTCTGCCGACGCAGCTGCCCGACATCGATCCCGATGAGACCCAGGAGTGGCTCGACTCGCTGGACGCCCTGCTCGACGAGAAGGGTCGGACCCGGGCACGCTACGTCATGCTCAAGCTCCTCGAGCGGGCGCGCGAGAGCAACGTCGGCGTGCCGGCGCTGCGCAGCACCGACTACATCAACACGATCCCGCCGGAGCGTGAGCCCTGGTTCCCCGGCGACGAGGACATCGAGCGCCGCATCCGGGCCTTCATCCGGTGGAACGCCGCAGTCATGGTGTCGCGCGCCAACCGCAAGGGCCTCGAGGTCGGGGGGCACATCGCCACCTACCAGTCGGCGGCCAGCCTGTACGAGGTCGGCTTCAACCACTTCTTCCGCGGCAAGGACCACCCCGGTGGCGGCGACCAGGTGTTCATCCAGGGTCACGGCTCCCCCGGCATCTACGCACGGGCGTTCCTCGAAGGTCGGTTGAGCGAGGACCAGCTCGACGCCTTCCGACAGGAGGTCTCCAAAGGCCCGGGCAAGGGGTTGTCGTCATACCCGCACCCCCGGCTGATGCCGGACTTCTGGGAGTTCCCGACGGTCTCGATGGGTCTGACGGCGCTGCACTCGATCTACCAGGCGCGGTTCAACCGTTACCTGCAGAACCGCGGCATCAAGGACACCAGCGACCAGCACGTGTGGGCGTTCCTGGGCGACGGCGAGATGGGCGAGCCGGAGTCGCTCGGTGCGATCGGTGTGGCGGCCCGCGAGGAGCTCGACAACCTGACGTTCGTCATCAACTGCAACC
>JANLYC010000219.1:0-1977 GCA_031365435.1 Nocardioidaceae bacterium | reverse complement strand
GCGAGGGGTAGACGTACCGGATCGGCACGAACACCAAGATCGTGCAGAGCAGCAGGATGACCCCCGTCGTCCGTGTGCCGAGGTCCAGCACGAACACGTAGAACGCGACGACGTTCCAGTAGCTCGGGAAACCGAGGAAGAAGTGGTCGGCGGTCTTGGCGTCGGTGCGGCAGAACTGGTAGCTCGACGCGAGCAGCGGCAGGATCGCGAGCGTCTTGCCCAGCCAGCCGTCGGGAAGCCGGTGGGTGGTCCAGAGCAGCACCATGGGAGCGAAGGCATACGTCAGGTAGTCGACGATGTCGTCCAACCGCGCCCCGTCGAACGACGGGATCGTCTCGCTGACCCGCAGGTAGCGCGCCACCATGCCGTCGGTGCCGTCGATGAACAGCGCTACCAGCGCCAACCACAGGGCCTGCTCGACCTTGCCCTGGAAGGCAGCGATCACGATGAGGAAGCCGAACACCGAGCCGGTCGCCGTGTAGGCATGAAGGGCCATGCCCGCGAGCCGCAGTCCGGTCGAGGAGGAGGTGTGCGTCGCGGGGCGCGTCGCCTGGTGAGTCGTCAGGATGTTCCCTTTGCCTAGGCCATGGCTGAGTCTGTGGTGATGACCGTTCGCGCCGTGGCGCGACAAACACTCTCTCACAGGCGACGGTCGCGACCTACGCACCGGCGCACCGGGCGGACATCCGGTAGGAAGGGCGCATGGAGAAGATCTCCGGCGTACCTGGCCCGGCGCTGGCCACCTTGACCAAGGAACGGTTCTCGCGCAAGAACTGGATCTTCGAGCGCAAGCTCGACGGGATGCGGCTGATCGCCTCGCGTTCGGGGGACGACGTCCGGCTGGCCAGTCGCAGTGGCGCTGACGCCCGCGGCAGCTTCCCCGAGATCATGGAGGCGCTGGCGGCGGTCGACGCCCCGGACTTCGTCGTGGACGGGGAGGTGGTGGCTTTCGACGGGCGTCAGACGAGCTTCTCCAAGCTGCAGCCGAGAATGCATGTCAGCGACCCGGCGAGGGCCAGGCGGACGGGGGTCAAGGTCTTCTACTACCTGTTCGACCTGCTGCACCTGGACGGGCACAGCACGCGCGCGCTCCCCCTGCGAGAACGCAAGGCACTGCTCAAGGACCTCTTCGACTGGACCGACCCGCTCCGGTACACCACGCATCGCAACGCCGACGGCGAGGACTACTTCCGGCAGGCTTGCGCGGCGGGGTGGGAGGGTTTGATCGCCAAACGCGCGGACTCGACGTATCACTCCGGTCGCACGACCGACTGGCTGAAGTTCAAGTGCGAGCAGGGCCAGGAGTTCGTCGTGGGCGGCTGGACCGACCCCGGGGGCTCCCGGTCGGGTTTCGGCTCCCTCCTGCTCGGCTACTACGACACCGCGGGCGCCCTCGTCTACGCGGGCAAGGTCGGCACGGGATTCGACCAGGCACTGTTGCGTTCGCTGTCCCAGCAGCTCGCCGGGCTCGCGAGCACCGAGCCGGCGTACGACGAGTCTACGCTGCCGCGGACGCCGGTCTTCAGACGCGGAGTTCACTGGGTCGAGCCGCGGCTCGTGGCGCAGATCGGCTTCGCGGAATGGACGCGGGACGGACAGCTGCGCCACCCGCGCTTCCTCGGGCTGCGGACGGACAAGCCCGCCCGGAGTGTCGTGCGCGAATGACCCGGGCGGGCCTGTTCCCCCTGTTCTCAGGTGGCTGCTGCGAGCCGCGTCAGCGGACCGGCAGCTGCCAGATGCTCCTTCCGTGCGTGGCGGCGAACAGCTGGTTGCCCGTCGGGTCGAGCGTGAGCCCGTAGACGGCGACCTTCGGCAGGCCGGTGGTGGCCACCCAGTTGGTCCGGCCACGGACCCGGGTCAGCACGCCGAAGTCGGTCGACGCGAACAGCGCCTTCGTGCTCGGCACGTAGACGATGTCGGTCACCGGCTGGTCGCCGATGTTCGCGCTCAGGTCGTGGACGGTCCCGTGTCCCGTGG
>JANLYC010000216.1:0-3087 GCA_031365435.1 Nocardioidaceae bacterium | reverse complement strand
GAGCCGGCCGACGCGATCACGGTCTCGGCCGAGCTGACCAGGGCCGGTGACCTGGCGCGGGTCGGCGGGGCTCCCTACGTCCACACGCTGGTGGCCGGGGTTCCGGTGGCCGCCAACGCGGGCTACTACGCCGGCATCGTCCGCGAAAAGGCGATCCTGCGCCGGCTCATCGACGCCGGCACCCGGATTGTCCAGTTCGGGTATGCCGGGGAGGGCCAGGTAGACGACGTCGTCGACCGCGCGCAGGCGGAGGTCTACGCCGTCACCGACAGGCGCGCGTCCGAGGACTACGCGCCGCTGGCCGACCTGATGGAGCTCACCATCGACGAGCTCGAGGCCATCGGTAACCGCGACGGGGCCATGGCCGGGGTGCCGACCGGCTTCGCCGAGCTCGACGAGCTGACCAACGGACTGCACGGCGGCCAGATGGTGATCGTGGCCGCCAGACCCGCGGTGGGCAAATCGACCCTCGGGCTCGACATCGCACGGTCGGCCTCGATCAAGCACGGGCTCACGAGCGCCATCTTCTCCCTCGAGATGAGCCGCACCGAGATCACCATGCGGCTGCTCTCGGCCGAGGCCCGGATCCCGCTCAACCACATGCGCAACGGGAAGATGAGCGACGACGACTGGAACAAGCTCGTCCGCAAGATGGGCGAGGTCTCCGAGGCGCCACTGTTCATCGACGACTCGCCCAACCTGACGATGATGGAGATCAGGGCGAAGGCGCGCCGTCTCAAGCAGCGTCACGACCTGCGGCTGATCGTCGTCGACTACCTCCAGCTGATGACGTCCGGCAAGAAGGTCGAGTCTCGCCAGCTCGAAGTGTCGGAGTTCTCCCGGCAGATCAAGCTGCTGGCCAAGGAGCTCGACGTTCCGGTCGTCGCCATCTCGCAGCTCAATCGTGGTTCTGAGCAGCGCACGTCCAAGCGTCCGATGCTGTCAGACCTGCGCGAGTCGGGCTCGCTGGAGCAGGACGCCGACATGGTGATCCTGCTGCACCGCGAGGACATCTACGAAAAGGAGTCGACCCGCCCTGGCGAGGCCGACATCATCGTGGCCAAGCACCGCAACGGGCCCATCGCCGACCTCGTGCTGGCGTTCCAGGGTCACTACTCACGCTTCGTCGACATGGCTCAGGGCTGACTCCGAGCCCGTCGAGATCGGGACCATAGTCCTTGACAATTGGTGCTCTTCGTCTCTGATCGCGTGCCGGCTCACTCGACAGAATCATCCTTGTGATTGGCGGCACCGTGCCACCAGTTCGACCGAGGAGACCACCATGCGATCTGCATTCGACAAACTGATTTCGGGGGCCGGGTTCGTGCTCGTCGCAGGACTGCTCGTTGCTGGCGGGCTACTGACCTGGGCACAGGCGTTCATCGGCAACGAGGTCCACGACCAACTCGCCCAGCAGCACATCACGATGCCGGCCAAGGCCGACCTCGAGACCCAGGCGCAGCACGACGCGCTCGACAAGTACGCCGGTCAGCAGCTCACCACCGGGCCACAGGCCAAGGCGTACGCCGACCAGTACATCGCCGTGCACATGGCCGCGGCCAGTGGCGGGAAGACCTACTCCGAGATCAGCGGTCAGTTCGTGTCGATGACTCCCGAACAACAGGCCAGTCCCGCAGGTCAGGAGCTGGGCCAGCTGCGCCAGACGCTCTTCATGGGCAATACCCTCCGCGGACTACTGCTCTACGGCTACGCCTTCGCCACCATCGGCACGATCGCCATGTACGGCGCCATCGTGTCCTTCGTCGGCGCGGCGGTGTTGCTGGTGCTGTCGATGCTGGGCATTCGGCACTCACGCCGGGCGGCAGTGACTGAGGTGCACAAGGAGCCCGTTCTCGTGTGACCTCGCGTGAACGAAACAGTCGACGGCCGTGCGGTGAGCCCCCTCGGCCGTCGACGTCTGCGACAGGCCTGGTGGCTTCGAGTGAACCAACCCTCCGGCGCGCGCCCCGCTAGCCGGCGGGCCGGACCCGATAGGTGAGCAGGACTGACCCTGACGGCGACTGGACGCTGCGGACGAGCTCGAGGCTGTGCAGTTCGTCGACCACGAACAATCGTCGACCGCGCCCCGCCAGGCACGGTCCGACCACCAGCTCGAGCTCGTCGATCAGGTCGGCGGCCAGCAGACCCTGGGCGAGCTCGATGCTCCCGTGGACTCCGATGTCGCCGCCGGAACGGGCTTTCAGCTCACGGACGAAGTCGAGGACGTCGCCGTCGATCGGGGAGGTGTTCGTCCAGTCCGCTGTGAGCGGCGTCGAGGTTGCCACATACTTCTGGACGGAGTTGATGAAGCCGGCGAACGGCTCGATGTCTGACGACGGCCAGAACTTGGCCCACTCGTCATGCATCCGCCGGCCCAGTAGTACGACGTCCTGGCTGCCGATCACCCGGGCCAGGTGCTCGTCCATGACCTCGTCGAAGTCGAACAGGAACTGTTCGGGCGACTCGGCGACGCCGTCGAGCGAGAGCAGTGTGTAGAGCACGACCTTGCGCATGTTTTCCCCTGCCGTGGCTGAAATGAGAACGCGACGGAAGTAACGACTGCCCGCGGCTTCGGAAGTCATCGCGCGAAGAGGTGGACCATTGCGGAGCGGGCTGCTGACGAGCCCATGGTCCCAGCCGGACATGGCGTACGACACTTGTCGGCAACGGTGGGGTGGGTTGGACTGGGCTGGCCCGAGTTGCCCACCGTTCCACAACCATGGAGAGTCCATGCCCGACACCCTGTTCGGTCTGCCAGCCCATCCCCTGTACGTCCACGCGACCGTCGTGATCATCCCCATGGCGGCTTTGACGGTTGCCCTCTCCGCCATCTGGGGACGTTTCCGGACCTGGGCGGGCTACCTGCCCCTCGGTCTCAGCGTCGCCGGCACCGTCCTGGTACCGCTTTCCACTTCGTCGGGTGAGTCCTTGCAGGAACAAGTCGGCGAGACCGCGCTGGTCGAGAAGCACGCGGACATGGCCGAGGGCCTGTTGCCGTGGCTGCTGATCCTGGCGCTCGGAGCGCTGGTCTTCGCGATCATCCGCTGGCGTGATCGTGGCTCCCGCGAACCGCACCGGACCCCTCGG
>JANLYC010000209.1:0-7929 GCA_031365435.1 Nocardioidaceae bacterium | reverse complement strand
CCGGAACTGGACGCTGGGGTGGGGCCTCGATCCGCCCGTCGGCGAGGAGCCCGGATCGTCACGGTGAGCACGCGCCTCTCCGCGGCAAACGCAATACGACGACGAACCGCTATCTTGCCGATCAGGGCATCGAGGTTGTCCCGGTCGTCGGGTCCGAGCTGGGGCGCGGGCGGGGCGGCCCCGGTGCATGACCTGTCCGATCCGACGCGACGCCGTCACGACTTAGGAGCGACCTGTCTGCCATGAGCCGCCGCGAACGCACCGACAGCCGAGACGGGCCACGCAGGAAACGGACTGCAAAGCGGATCCCGAAGCCGATCTACGAGCAGGAGCTGTACCGCCTCCAGGCCGAGCTCGTCGCGCTCCAGGAGTGGGTACGCGCGGAGAACCAACGGCTCGTCGTCGTGTTCGAGGGGCGTGACGCGGCCGGGAAGGGCAGCACGATCAAGCGGATCGCGCAGTACCTCAACCCGCGCGTCGCCCGCATCGTGGCGCTGCCGGCGCCCAGCAACCGCGAACACACGCAGTGGTACTTCCAGCGCTACGTGGACCAGTTGCCGAGCGCTGGAGAGATCGTGCTGTTCGACCGCTCCTGGTACAACCGGGCCGGTGTCGAGTACGTCATGGACCTCTGCACGAAAGAGGAGCACCAACGGTTCCTGCACCAGTGCCCGATCTTCGAGCGGCTGTTGGTCGAGGACGGGATCCTCCTGCGCAAGTACTGGTTCTCGGTGAGTGATACCGAGCAGGAGGCACGGTTCCGATCACGGTTGGAAGATCCGATGCGCAACTGGAAGCTCTCCGACATGGACCTCGAGTCGATCACGCGCTGGGAGGACTACTCCCGCGCCAAGGACCTGATGATGACCCACACCGACATCCCCGAGGCGCCTTGGTGGGTCGTCGAGAGCGATGACAAGCGCCGGGCGCGACTCAACATGATCCATCATCTGCTGGCGAGCGTCGACTATCACGACGTTCGTCGCCCACCGCTGGAGCTTCCGGTGCGTCCGGCCCCTATGGGCTACGTCCGGGTGCCACGTGAGTCGCAGAACCCCGTGCCCGATCACGCCGCTACCCTGCTCGAGCGTTCCTAGAGCCGGGAAGACGCCGCTTCACGGTGGGTCTCGGACACCTGAGTGTCAGCGTGGTGCACCACGGCCAGCGGGCAGTGCGCGTGCTGAAGGAGCACGTGCGAAGTCCAGCCGAGGTGCAGGCCCGGGAGGCCCCCGGCTCCCCGCGCCCCGACGACGAGGAGCAGGGCTTCTTTGCTGTGCTCGATGAGCGCATCGGCGGGCCGCCGTGCCTTCTCGATGCACGTGGTGACGGTGACGTCGGGGAAGTCCGCCTGCCAGCCGGCCAGATTCTCGGCCATCGACAACCTCGCGAGCTGTTCCCACTCGACCAGATCGCTCTCGAGCAGAGTCGAATCGCTGAACCAGTACGCCGGAACCTCCCAACAGTGGACGGCGACCAGGTCAGCGGACCGGCGCGACGCCTCGGCGAAGGCATGGGCGATCGCGTCCCGCCCGGCCGTGGACCCGTCCACGCCGACGACGACCTTGTCGCGCGTTCCGGGGGTCGCCGGTGGGTGGGTCCACCCGGCCGGGATCGAGACAACCGGGGCATGCGAGCGGGCCGCGACTGCCGTGCTCGTCGAACCGCTGACGACACGCTGGATGCCGTGCAGCTCACGTCGGGCGACGACGACGAGTGCGGCCGTCCTGGACGCGTCCACGAGAGCGCCCGCGGCGCTTCCTGCCACCAGGCAGGTCCTGGGTTGCACCGAGCCGGCCGTCGTCATCACGGTCTGGCTGGCTTCTCGCAAGGCAAGCTCCCCGGACTGTCGTAGCGCATTCATCCCGTACCAAGGGGACATCGGGTTGAGCCCGACCGCGACGTGGTAGGCGTGCACGAGCAAGAGAAGTGCGCCGCGTTCCTGTGCTTCATGGGCGGCGTACTCGGCAGCTCGTAGTCCTGCCTCGGTGCCGTCGATCCCCACCACGATCTGGTGGGCGGGCTGTCTGGTGGTCACAAGGTCTCCTTCGTCCGGTGCCACCAGCCTTGCGTGGTTCGGCGGGCCGGCACGAGGGGCGCGGGTCCTCGATCGGGGTGACCTTGGCCCTGCCACGTGAGGTCGGCTGACTCTGGAAGCGGCGGACAGGAGAAGTGACGATGAGCACGTGCCCGAGCGCGGGGCGGGCACACCATCGTGAACCTGAGGAGGACACACCATGACGAGCGAGATCATTCGCGTCGCTGCCGACGGATCACCTGGAAGCAGACGGGCGTTGGCCTGGGCAATGGCAGAGGCGGTCCGGCGTGGCTGCGGGATCGAGGTCGTCACCGCCTACCAACGTCAACCGCAACAGTCAGCGGGCGCAGCGCGGGCGGCCGCCGAAGCACGCGCGCGGGCGACGATGGAGGGCCAGTTGCTCGACCCTGCGCACCAAGCCGGTCATCCGGATCTCCCTACCGTGTCCTGGCATGCGGTCGAGGGAGATCCCGCCGACGTGCTCATCCGTGAGTCCGAGCAGAGCATGCTTCTCGTGATGGGAAGCCACAGCATGGATGGGATCCGGCACGCCGTCCTGGGGTCGGTCGCCGACACATGCGCCCGCATGGCCGGCTGCCCCGTCGTCATCGTGCCGCCGGAACATCGGAACGTGCATGGCGAGCATGAAGAGCTCTCGCCGGCGGCGGTGCTCGAGCAGGACGGCCACGAACGCAGCGAGCCGGTAGGCCGGGTCTAGGGCGAGTGACCTCTCGAGCGGCGTCGGGCGAGACCGCGCTCGTCTTCAACGCCGGCTCCGTCACCGTGAAAGTGGCGGGCATCGTCCGCGAGCCGTCAAGCCACCTCACGCGCGCCGCTGAACTCGTCCTCGACGGTCACGAGACTCCCGACGGGCTGCTCGACCGCGTGATCCGTGGAAGCGGGTTCGCGGACACGCTGCCTCCTGCCGTGATCGGTCACCGGGTCGTGCACGGGGGTCCTTTGCGTGATGCGGTGCTGGTGGACGACTCGGTCGAACGGACCATCGAGCAGTACGATGCCTTGGCGCCGCTGCACAACGCGGCGAGCCTGGCGATGATCCGCGCTGCCGCTGACGCCTTACCAGGTGTGCCTCAGGTGGCGGTCTTCGACACGGCGTTCCATGCGAACATGCCTCCCGAGGCGAGTCAGTACGCGTTGCCGGCCGACCTCGCCGAGAGGTTCTCGCTCCGACGCTTCGGCTTCCACGGCATCAGCTGCTCCTCGGCCACCCGGGCCGCCGCCGCCCACCTGGGCAAAGACGCCGGAGACCTGAGCCTCGTGATCTGTCATCTGGGCGGCGGTGCCTCCGTCACCGCAGTCCGGCACGGCAGCAGTGTCGACACCTCGATGGGCCTGACACCGTTGGGGGGCCTCGTCATGGCCACCCGCTCCGGAGACGTCGATCCAGCGGTGATCCCGTACCTGATGCGCAGTGCCGGCCTGTCCGCCGAGGCGGTGCTGAACATGCTCATGCACCGAAGCGGACTTCTCGGTCTGTGTGGAGAGTCAGACCTGCGTGTGGTGCGACGACGTGCAGACCACGGTGAAGAGTCCGCACGCATGGCCCTCGCGGTCTACACACATCGAATCCGTCATTACGTCAGCGCGTACCTCGGTCTCCTGCCCGACCTGGACGCTCTCGTGTTCACCGGCGGCATCGGCGAGCACGACGCCCAGACCCGCCTCGACGTGGTCGAGCCGTTGCGGCATCTGGGCCTCCACATGGACATCCGGGCCAACGCGTCGAGTGTCGAGGGAGCCGTCACCAGGATCGACACGGGTACTGGTCCCACCGCTGTGCTCGTGGTCAGGGCCGATGAGGAAACGGCAATCGCCCGCGAAGCATTCGCTGTGCTGGACGGGCGTCTGAGCCGGGGCTGACGTGCGGGCCCCCCGACCTGAGCCCAGGGGACCTTCGGCACTGAGATCGTCGCGGAGGGCCACTTAGCGTCGAAGGTACCGGCGAGTGGGACGCGGGCCACCTCGGCTCGTCGCTGCCCTCATCGGAGGAGGACACGTCGTGAAGAAGTTGCTTGTCCTTGGTGCCGGTACGGCCGGCACCATCATCGCCAACAAGCTGCGCAAACGCCTCAGCCGCGGCGACTGGTCGATCACGGTGGTCGACCGAGACACCTCGCACGTCTATCAGCCCGGTTTCCTGTTCGTGCCGTTCGCCCAGTCGAGCCCGGACCTGTACCGCAGCCGGCGGCAGACGCTCGACGACGACGTGGAGCTCATCATCGGGCAGATCGACGAGATCCGGCCGAAGGACCACCAGGTCGATCTCGCGGGTGATCGCACCCTTGACTACGACTATGTGGTCATCGCGACCGGCACGTCTCCCCGGCCCGAGGAGACGCCCGGGATGCTCGGTCCGGAGTGGCGCAGTAGCATCTTCGACTTCTTCACCTTCGAAGGCGCAGTTGCCCTTCGCCAGGCCCTGAGAAGCTTCGACCGCGGCCGGCTTGTGGTCCACATCGCCGAGATGCCGATCAAGTGTCCCGTGGCACCGCTGGAGTTCGCCTTCCTGACCGAAGCCTGGCTTCGCGAGCGCGGCATCCGGGACCGCGTGGAGATCGCGTACGTGACGCCTCAGCCCGGCGCCTTCACGCGGCCGGTGGCGTCCAAGCGGCTCGGTCAGATGCTCGATGAGCGCAAGATCGCGCTCGAGACGGACTTCGCGATCGAGCGGATCGACAACGACACCAAGACTCTCGTCTCGTATGACGAACGAGAGGTCCCGTTCGACCTGCTCGTCACCGTCCCGGTCAACATGGGGGCGGACTTCGTCGGTCGGTCGGGGCTGGGCGACGAGCTCAACTACGTCCGCGTCGACCGTCACACGCTGAGATCGAAGACGTACGACGGCGTGTTCGCCGTAGGGGACGCCAACGACATACCGACGTCGAAAGCCGGCTCCGTCGCTCACTACTCGGCGGAGGTGTTCGTCGAGAACTTCCTGCAGATCGCGGCTGGTCAGTCGCCCACGCATCAGTTCGACGGGCACGCCAACTGTTTCATCGAGACCGGCGACAACAAGGCCCTGCTCATCGACTTCAACTACGACACGGAGCCGCTCCCCGGCAAGTACCCGCTGCCCGTGGTCGGGCCCCTGGACCTGCTCAAGGAGAGTCGCGCCAACCACGCCGGCAAGCTCGCGTTCCGCTGGATGTACTGGAACGTGCTGCTCCCGGGGCGGCCCCTTCCGCTCCCCAACCACATGTCGATGGTCGGCAAGACGACCGTCACCGAGGAGGACTGACCATGCCTACGACAACGATCGACGGCCGACCCGTTCACGTCGACGCCGAAGGGTTCCTGACCGACCTGCAGGAGTGGTCGGAGCCGTTGGCCAGAGCGCTCGCCACCCTGATCGGACTGGAGCTGACGGACGAACATCTGCGCATCGTCCGCCTGGCGCGCGACGACTTCGCCGCCCAGGGCGAGTCCCCGACCCTGCGTCGGATGAGCTCGGTCGCAGAGGTTCCGATCAAGACGCTGTTCACGCTGTTCCCCCAGAAGCCTGCCAAGAAGATCGCCTACGTCGCGGGACTGCCCAAGCCTCGCGGGTGCATCTGAGCCAAGGAGTGCGACATGACGACCACCTCCAGCACCACACCTGATGTCAGCGAACCGGCTGAGCAGCCGATCGTTCCGTCGTTCGGGACACCGGCCACCGCTCGCTAGCTCGCCATCATCGTGTCGAAGGGCAACCTCGACATGGCCTACCCGGGCTTGATCCTGGCCACCGCCGCGCTGGGAGAAGGGGTCGAGACGCACCTCTTCTTCACGTTCTGGGGCTTCGACCTCATCAACAGCAAGACGATGGCAGACCTGAAGTTCACTCCGCTCGGCAACACGGCCACCCACATGCCGCAGGGCCTCGGTGGACTGCCCGGCATGACGGCACTCGCGACGCACCAGATGAAGAAGGCGATCAGCGACATCGGTGTACCGGACATCCCGACGATGCTCGAGCAGGTCGTCGACTCCGGTGGCCACCTGTGGGCGTGCAAGATGTCCGCTGACATGCAGCACCTGGACCTGCCTGATCTGTACAACGGCGTCGAGGCCGTCATCAGCGCGTCGGACTTCATCGAGAAGACCGAAGGGGCTCAGCTGCTGTTCATCTGAGCCCCAGCGGTCAGGCATGGGGGCGGTCAGGCTTGGGGCTCGTCCTCGACGGGAATGATCTCGACGGGACAGTGTCCGGTCCGCAGGAGAGCTCTCGCCGTCGACCCGATGGCGAGACCCAGCGGGCCACCATGGCCACGCTGGCCGAGCACCACCAGGTCCGCATCCTTGGTGGCGCGTTGCAGCGCCGTAGCCGGCCAGTCGTACTCGAGATCCAGCTGTACCTTCAGGTCCGGGTAACGCTCAGCGCGGCCGGCCACGAGCTCGGTGAGGTTGCGCCGGGCGCACGTCTCCCAGTCGGTCTCGAGCTGGTGGGTGCCGATCGCGTGGTCGTAGACATCGGACGGCCGCCAGGCGTGCACGACGGTCAGGGCGGCGCTCCTCAGGTCGGCTTCGGCGTACGCCCGGTCGAGCACCTGGTGGGAGGCGCGCGAGCCGTCCACGCCCGCGACGACGCGGTGCGTGATCCGATCCGGCGTCCAGCTCGCGGGGACACAGTAGACGGGGCAGTCGGCCCGGGCAGCGACGGCGGTAGTCGTCGAGCCCGTGAGGACGCGGTGCAGGCTGGGCTCACGCGTCCCCAGCACGATCGCCGCTGCATCGGTCGCGTGGTCGAGGATGGTTCCGGCGCGCGGACCGCGAGCCATCACGGTGTCCACGTCGAGCCTTGCGTCGAGGTCGTGGACATGGCGTGTCGCCGCTTCGAGAATCCGGTCGCCGATCTCATCCGCCCCCGCCGACGCCAACAGCGGCATCATGACCGCGAACGGGATCGTCTCGTGCGGCACGTGGACGAGCCGCAGCGAGTGGCCACCGCGGAGCGTCAGCGTGACGGCATACTCGACGGCACGAGTGCCGTCACCTGTGCCGTCGACCGCGACGACGATGGGGTGGGACTTCGGGTTCGGTCGTGCCGTTTGTGCAGTCATGTCAACACTCTGGCTGTCCGGAGCACCACCAACCAGGGTCACAAGCCTCGGACGGGCAGGACCCTGGTCATCGGCGCGGCGAAGGACTCACGGGTTGAGGTGCTTGGCGGCGAAGACGGCCGCCTGCGTGCGTCGTTCCATCCCGAGCTTCGAAAGCAGGCTCGATACGTAGTTCTTGACCGTCTTCTCGGCGAGGAACATGGCCTCGGCGATCTGACGGTTCGTCATGCCCTCGCCGATCAGCTCGAGGATGCGACGCTCCTGCCCCGTGAGCGGTGCCAGCGCGGCGTCCTCCTCAGGACCGTTGCGCAGCCGGTCGAGGACCTGCTGGGTGACCGCGGGGTCGAGCATCGACTGACCGGCAGCCACGCGGCGCACCGTGTCCACCAGATCGGTGCCGCGGATCTGCTTCAGCACATAGCCCGCTGCACCCGCCATGATGGCCGAGAAGAGCGCCTCGTCGTCGTCGAACGACGTGAGGATGAGCGCCGCGATCTCGGGGTTGCGGGACCTGATCTCGCGGCACACGTCGATGCCGGAGCCGTCCGGCAGCCGGCCATCGAGCACTGCCACGTGCGGACGAAGGGCGGGGATGCGGCGGGTGGCCTCCTGCGCCAGACCCGATTCACCCACCACGACGATGTCGCCGTCCTGCTCGAGCAGGTCGCGAAGCCCGCGTCGTACGACTTCGTGGTCGTCGAGCAGGTAGACGCGGATGGGGTCGTCGGCGGTTCGGGCGGTTTCGCTCATGGCGACACGCTAGTGCGTCGTGCCGTCTGTCGGGAGGTCACAAGTCACGGACTTTCGGGACTTTGGTCCTGGTTGCCCCGT
>JANLYC010000113.1:0-2177 GCA_031365435.1 Nocardioidaceae bacterium | reverse complement strand
GGTCGAGGAGTCGGTACGCGGCTGGGACGAGTTCGAGCTCGAGGTCGTGCGCGACCAGGCCGACAACGTGGTGATCGTCTGCTCGATCGAGAACCTCGATCCGATGGGTGTGCACACGGGCGACTCGGTCACGCGCGAACTGGATGTTCGACCCGCCGGTATCGACACCGACCGCCCGAATCACGTCGATCGCGGCGTCGCGGAGCTCCTGGTAGGCCTCGTCGCTCAGCGTCATCTGCGGCGCGACCGTGACCGAGTCGCCGGTGTGCACACCCATCGGGTCGAGGTTTTCGATCGAGCAGACGATCACCACGTTGTCGGCGGTGTCGCGCATGACCTCGAGCTCGTACTCCTTCCAGCCCAGGATCGACTCCTCCAGGAGCACCTCGGTGGTGGGGCTCGCGTCGAGACCGGCGCCCGCGATGCGACGCAGGTCGTCGGCGCCGTAGGCCATCCCGGAGCCGACCCCGCCCATCGTGTAGGAGGGCCGGCAGACCACCGGGAGTCCGAGCTCCTCGACCGCAGCCTCGCAGTCGGCGAGCGAGTGACAGACGACACTGCGGGCGACCTCGCCCCCCAGCGACTCGACGATGGCCTTGAAGGACTCGCGGTTCTCGCCCTTCTCGATCGCCTCGATCGAGGCACCGATCAGCTCCACCCCGAACTTCTCCAACGTGCCGTCGTGCGCCAGGGCCACCGCGACGTTCAGCGCCGTCTGGCCACCCAGGGTGGCCAGCAACGCGTCGGGGCGCTCCTTGTCGATGACCTTGGCCACGAACTGGGGAGTGATCGGCTCGACGTACGTCGCGTCGGCGACATCGGGGTCGGTCATGATCGTGGCCGGGTTGGAGTTGACCAGGATGACCCGGATGCCCTCGGCCTTGAGGACGCGGCAGGCCTGTGTCCCCGAGTAGTCGAACTCGCAGGCCTGCCCGATCACGATCGGTCCCGAGCCGATGACCAGCACGGACGAGATGTCGGTCCGGCGCGGCATCAGCGAGTCTCTCCTTCGACAGCAGTCACAGGTGGCTTGTTGAGCCGGTCCGCGCGGCTTCGCCGCTGCCGACCGTCCATCATGAGCTGGACGAAGCGGTCGAAGAGGTAGCCGGCGTCATGGGGTCCGGCCGCGGCCTCTGGGTGGTACTGCACGCTGAACGCCCGCAGCCCGCCGACCGGGTCGGTCAGCGCGAGCCCCTCGACGACATCGTCGTTGAGGCATACATGGCTGACGGTCGCGTCGCCGTACGGCGTCGGAGTGCTGCCCGACAACGGCGCCGCCACGGCGAAGCCGTGGTTGTGGGAGGTCACCTCGACCTTCCCCGTGGTGCGGTCCATGACGGGCTGGTTGATGCCGCGGTGTCCGTACGTCAGCTTGTAGGTGTCGAAGCCGAGGGCGCGGCCGAACAGCTGGTTGCCGAAGCAGATCCCGAAGTACGGGACGCCGCGCTCGAGCACACCGCGCAGCACGTCGACCTCGTGGTCTGCTGTCGCCGGGTCACCGGGGCCGTTGGAGAAGAAGACGCCGTCCGGTTCGTCGGCCAGCACGTCGTCGAGGCCGGCCGTGGAGGGCAGCACCGTGACTTCGATCCCGCGTTCGGCCATCCGTCGCGGCGTCATGCCCTTGATGCCCAGGTCTACTGCCGCCACCCGGAAGAGCCGTTCGCCCACCGCTGGAACCGTGTATGCCGCGGGCGTGGAGACCTCCGCCGCGAGCGCGGCGCCGGCCATCTGTGGCGCGTGTCGCACGCGCTCGAGCAGGTCGCCGGCACTGCTGCCGTCGGAGCTGATGCCGACTCGCATCGCGCCCCGCTCGCGCAGGTGACGGGTCAGGGCTCTGGTGTCGACGCCGCTGATGCCGACCACGTTCTGCGCCACCAGCTCGTCATCGAGGCTGCGACGCGACCGCCAGGAGCTCGGCAGCCTGGCCGGATCGCGGACGACATACCCGGCCACCCAGATGCGTGCCGACTCACCGTCCTCGTCGTTGATGCCGGTGTTGCCGACGTGCGGGCTCGTCATGACGACCACCTGGCGGTGATACGACGGATCGGTCAGCGTCTCCTGGTAGCCGGTCATGCCGGTGGAGAAGACCGCCTCGCCGATCGTCTCCCCCACAGCGCCGTACGCGGACCCAGCAAAGGTCCGCCCGTCCTCGAGGACCAGCACAGCGTCAGTCA
>JANLYC010000107.1:0-11040 GCA_031365435.1 Nocardioidaceae bacterium | reverse complement strand
TCGCGCTGATAGTGGTGGCCCAGGACGAAGGCCTTGTCACCGAGCGCGCGCTTGGCCGCAGTGGCTCGGGCGACCAGGTCGGGGTCGGACGCCGGTGGTAGGCCGCCGGGACACTCGACACCACGCTCTGCCTGCGGATCTGCGTCCTGGCCGAGGACGAGCAAGGGCAGAGACGGAGCAGGGGTCACCGGGCACCTCGCGTCACGGACGTCACGAACCTGAGCCAGCAGTCTAGGAGCCTCGATCCCGTATGGCGTCGGAGGTCTGCCGTACTGACCCCGTCGAGCGGACCGGCGCGCTAGGCCGCCTTGAAGCCGGCAACGGCGCAGCCCGCGGCGTAGGCCACGCTGGTGAGTGCTGTCACGCGGCGGGGCCTGTCTACGGCCGCCAGGCCGACCATCGAAAGAGCGTGGATCGTGTCCACAGCAGCGCCCAGCCGAATGACGCGACGACTCGGTCTGAGCAGCGTGATGACCCCCTGCGTCATGTCACGGGCACCCAGCAGGCGGATGGCGCCGATCGTCAGCTCGTCATCGGCACCGTCTCGCGCCACCCAGGTCGGCCGGACCAGCTGCACCGCACCCAGCAGGACGCGTGCGATCGAGACCCGCCTCACCGACGTACCCACCTCCTCAACGCGCCGATGCCGAGACCCACGCCGGCGCCCACAGCGCCCAGGACGACGCCGTGATGCTGGGACGCCCACAGCTGCAGGGATCTCGGCGTTGCCCGGTCGTCGAAGATGCCGTGTGCACCGAAGTCGTGCCCGGTCTCGCCGTCCGCCGGCTCCCAGAGGTTGGCCGGCTGGTCGGCCGGACGTGGGTCGTCGGTCTGCTGGGAGCTGTAGCCCGTGCGGGCGAGGTACCGGTCGAGCAAACCGGGCGCGACGGCGTTCGCCACGAGGGTGCCCATCGTGCTGGCTCCGACCCAGTACTCGCGGCGCCGGGGGTGGTCGGCGGCATACACGACAGCCCTGGCCGCGACCTCGGGTTGGTAGATCGGCGGCACGGGCTGCGCCTGTTTGGGCAACCGGGAAAGCACCCACGAGAACTGCGGCGTGTTGACCGCCGGCATCTGGACCATCGTCACGTGCACGTTGCTGTGGTTGTGCAGGAGTTCCGTGCGCAGTGACTCGTGGAACCCCTGGAGGGCGTGCTTGGAGCCGCAGTATGCACTCTGCAAGGGGATTCCGCGGTAGGCGAGCGTCGAGCCGACGTGCACGATCGCTCCTCTGTCGCGCGGCAGCATGTACCTCAGTGCAGCCCTGGTCCCGTAGACGTACCCGTGGTAGTTCACGTCGGTGACGCGGCGGAACTCGTCCGGCTCGATGTCCACGAACGGGGCGAACACCGACGTGAAGGCGACGTTGACCCAGACGTCCATCGGTCCGAGCTCGCGCTCCACCTGGGCTGCGGCCGCCTCGACCGCGTCCGCGTCACTGACGTCGAGGGAGATCGTCAGTGCAGTCCCGCCCGCCTCCCTGACGTCCTGCTCGGCAGCGTCGAGGCCGCGCTTGCCGCGCGCGAGGAGCGCAACCGATGCTCCGCGGGCGGCGAACGCCCGGGCCGTGGCGCGGCCGATGCCGCCTGTTGCGCCGGTGACGACGACGACTTGGGCGGTCTTGGGTGGTGTCACAGGGGGAGTCCTCTCCGGGTGGTCGAACGTGTCACGGTCGGGGGTCGTGGGCAGCCGGTCGGAACAGTCGACGGCAGCTTCGGTCGCAAGGCCGCGGGGACCCCCGCACGGGGGGGACGCGCGATGGGGGAGGGGAGCTGTCCATGCTTGTTCGTTACCCGCAACCGTGGCCCTCATGCAGTTGTTCAGCCCCTCTTCAGACAGTCCCTCTTCAGACAGCAATCCCGGCCTCGCGACCCTCCCGGCAACGCGGCTGTCCCGGCAAGGCGGCTGTCCCGGCAAGGCGGGCGGCCGGAACCGTCGGACCGCGGGCGCGTCACCCGGTCGAACAGGGATCTACAAGAAGTGACCCGACGGGATGTACGCCGGCGGCGGCGCCATGCCGCGTAATGCCAGGTAGCCGCGGTTGTGCACCTGAAGCCCGGCGCGGAGGCCGACGTCGACGGCCCAGCCATGCTGGCTGGTGAGGTGGTCGACGTCGATCGGGTCGGGCCCGGCCTCGGCGAAGGTGGCCCACATGATGCGTGCCGCGGTCCCGGTGTCGGTCGCGGCCAAGAGATAGGGACCGCCCGCCGAGTACAGATACGCGTAACCGAGCCGGTCGTCGTCCCGGATGATCCGAAGGGCGTACTGGTCGACCATGACGGTGTGGTCGACGCCATGGCCGGCGCCGCGAGACAAGCGGTCGATCTCGTCGAGGAGCTCGACGTCGTTGGGACCACCTTCGCGAACGCCCGACAGGGCAGGCAGGGTCGAGCGGTCCACTGTGCCCCACAACACCATCGAGGGATGCAGGTCGAAGCCGGCCAGGCGGTAGCGGCGTACTGCACGGGGGTCGTGCGAGGAGCAGATGAAGCCGGGGGAGTCCGGCGCGGCATAGCTCAACGCGGCGTCGAGCAGCTCCTTGCCGCGGCCGCGGGCCTGGCCGCCCGGTCGGACGGCATACGTCGAGAGGCACCACAGTCCTTCACGCAGGATCGCGGCCGCGACTCCGACGATCTCGCCAGAGACGTGCTCGGCAACCCAGCACCCAGGGCCGTCGTGCTCGACGATGTGGTGGAGGCGGCGCTGCCAGAGTGCAGAACGGGCCGGGCTGCGCGGCTCTGGCGCCGGCCAGTCCGCAGGTCGGGTCCGTACGTCGAGGTCGTGGAACGCGGCGGCGGTCACGGTCTCGACGGCCGGCACGTCGGCGTACGTCATGGGGCGGATCTGCACGTCCGGACTCTAACCACCGAAGCCAGCGCAGTGACGCTAGAGGGCCAGCCGACGGTTCGGGGAGACGGCTGAGGTGCCAGCGGTTTGGGGGTCAGCGGGTTGCGCAGGCCAGCGGGTTGGCGAGGTTGCCGATAGTCGGCAAGGCAGGTGTGCTGTCGCTACGGCACGTTTGCCTTGTGAACAAGCCAGCTGGCTTGTTCACAAGGCAAACGCGGAGGGCCAGCTGGGTCAGCCGGGTGGGGCGGAGCAGATGACGGTGTCGGAGGGGGTGTACACGACGTGGTCGGTCTCCTTACGGAGCAGATCAGAAGAGCCGACGCGGCGGACGTAGCGGTAGACGTCGACCTGGAAGCCGCCATATCCCGTGTTCGCCACGCACGTGTCGGACGGGTCGTACCGGGTGCGCGGGGAGGTGTAGTCATACCGGTCGGAGACACCGGCCGTGATGTCCCAGTACTTCGTCGAGAACATCTGCACGTGCATCTCGCCGTACGACGCCGACGTCGACGGCACGACCCAGGCATGGATGAGCACGCCGTACGGCGTGTTGTTGCGGAACTTCAGGTCGACGCTCGGCCACGCCACGGTGGCTTCCCGACCCAGCGGGTAGCGGTCGATGTAGAAGCTGTGCGGGGTGTGCGTGACGTCCGTCAGCCCGGCGAAGAACGCCGCGTTGTACGTCGTCGTGACGACCTGCGAGACGCCGCCGCCGAGGTCCTCGGCGAAGACGCCGTTGCTGATGATGTAACCGGTGGTGAAGCCGTTCTCCTCGGTGCGCTCACCGACCGTGCCGTTGAACGAGAACAGGTCGCCGGGCTCGAGGAGCGTCCCGTCGATCAGCTCGGCTGCGCGTCCCTGGTTGACGTTGCGGTACTCCGCGTACGGGAAGTAGGTGACGAAGCTGCTCACCTCCTCCTTGACCCCGAGCCGTCCGAGGTCCCGCCCCGAGACCGCGGGTGGGGCAGTCGAGGTTCCGACCTCCACCGACTGCGTGCTCGGCTCCTTCGCCCGCGACAGCACGGCGTCGACGATCTCGCCCGCTTCGACGGTGACCCCCGGCCTGCCCGGCACCACCACCGGTTTGCCGGCGCGGAGGACCAGGGTCGCGTCCTGCGGCTTGTCCCTGATCCGGGCCAGGGTCGAGCGCGTCCGCCGGATCAGCACCTCTGCGTCGACCCGCGGGACGAGCTCGCCGCTCTCGACGGCATAGCTCAGCGCCGGCGCGAACTGGAGCGGACGTAGCACCAGCGTCTGACCCGGCAGGTCGAGCCTCAGCGGCGTCGCGACGACCTCGGCGGCCCGGTCGTCCACGAAGTTCCGCAGCTCCGACCCGGTCAGCGACGGACTCACCTCGCGCACGGGCAGGTCGACCTGAGGGTCGTCGCTCAGGTAGGCGTCGGCGGCCGCGGCGATCGCGGTCGCCTGGTCCACCGTGACACCGACGACGGGCTGTGTGATCACCGGGCGAGTTCCCTCGAAACGAACCCCGCCCTCGGCCTTCGTCGCGTTCACCGCATCGGGGATCGACGCGACCGCCTCGGTGAGGGCAGCCTGGTCGACGTCGACCGCCGGCTCGACGTCACGGTCAGGCCCGGTCAGCACCCTGAGCAGGCGCAAGGGGTTCCAGGACCGGCCGGCTCCGGCGTCGTCGACCGTCTGCTCGACGTCGAGCGAGAGTCCTCCGGTCGACGGGTCGACGTCGAAGGCGCGTGCATCGTAGGTGAACGTCACCGGACGGGCCGCCGCGATGGCGAGCCGCGCGGACAGCTTGGCCCGGGCCTGCTCGGCATCGAGGCCGCCGATGTCGACGCCCGCCACGCTGGTCCCGTGGGGCACGCGGTCACCGGCGTACGCGTAGGAGACGACCGAGAGCGCGGCGACGGTCGCGGCGACGCCGCCCAGGGCGAGCCACGGCCAACGGCGACGTCGGGGCTCGGGCGAGGTCGAGGCCCCGAGCTGGACGGTCTCGCGCGCGTCGCGCCCGGCACCCGGCGGAGTCGAGTCGGCCATCAGGTTCACTTCCCCGATCTGTCATCGGTCGGTCGGTACGCGGCGGTCCAGCCAGGATAGGCAGGCTGGTGGCGGCATACGAACGACCAGGACTCGCAGCAGCCACTCATACCCCGACCGTCCGGATGGGCTCGCGGTTGCAAGGATGGCCGCATGCGTGTCCTCTTCGCCCCCGACTCCTTCGGCGGAACCCTCACCGCCGTCGAGGCTGCCACGGCCATGGCCGAAGGCTGGCGGCGTCGCTCTCCGGACGACGAGGTCCGCCTTGTCCCCATGTCCGACGGTGGACCGGGGTTCGTGGACGTCCTGCACGCCTCGCTCGGCGGCGAGCTGCTGTCGGTGATCGTCCTCGACCAGTACGGCGACGAGACGCCCACGGGAGTCCTGATGGTGGAGGACACAGCGTACGTCGAGTCCGCGCAGGCGTGCGGACTCCACCTCTCAGCCCGTCGCGACCCGGAGCGGGCCACGTCGTACGGCGTCGGTCAGCTCATCGCAGCAGCCATCGACGACGGTGCCCGCCGGGTCGTCGTCGGCCTCGGTGGCGTCGGCGTCAACGACGGCGGGGCCGGACTGCTCGCGGCGCTCGGAGGGACCGCCCAGCCCGAGGAGGCGCTGCAAGGCGGTCCGCACGCCCTCGAGCTCGTCACTGCCGCCGACCTGACCGCGGTCCGCGAACGGTGCGACGGCGTCGAGCTGGTGATCGCCACGGACGTCGACAACCCGCTGCTGGGACTGCGCGGCGCGACGAACGTCTACGGACCTCAGAAGGGTGTCGCCGAGGATCGGCTGCTGCACGTCGACGCCCAGCTCGAGCGACTGGCGGACCTGACGGACCGCAAGGTCGCGGACCGTAAAGGAGCCGGCGCCGCCGGCGGTGTCGGGTTCGCCCTGCTCCTGCTCGGCGCGACCCGGGTCGGCGGCGTCGACGTCGTCAGCGAGGCGGTCGGCCTGGCCGAGCACTGTCGGTGGGCCGACCTCGTGGTCACGGGTGAGGGCGCCTTCGACTTCCAGTCCCGGTCCGGGAAGGTCCCCTACGGGGTCGCGGCCGTGGCCGGGCAGGCGATCCGTCCCTGCCTCGCGCTGGCGGGCCAGGTCCTGGTGGGTTCGCGGGAGATGCGCGCGTTGGGCATCGAGTCGGCGTACGCCATGATCGACCTCGTCGGCGAACAGGCGGCAATCGAGGAACCCGACCTCAGTCTGGCCGCCCTTGCCGAACGGGTGGCCCGGACCTGGTCACGGTGAGGCACCCGGACCAGCCAGGGCACCCCTGTCGGGACACCGCGAGACTGCGGCATTGCTAACGGTTCCGCAGCGGGATGTGACACCATGGGAATGCGCACCGGGGCGGCTTACGTTGTCCCGAGGCGGACAGGCACCCAAGTCCTGTCGACACGTTTTGACCCACCTCCTACCTTTTGGGGAGCACGCGACATGACCGTCCAGGACGAGGCCAGCACCGCCACAACGACCGTTGAGGGCGTCCTCTTGACCGACACTGCGGCCGAGAAGGTCAAGGCACTGCTCGAGCAAGAGGGTCGCGACGACCTGCAGCTGCGGGTGTCCGTGCAGCCCGGTGGCTGCTCCGGTTTGCGTTACCAGCTGTTCTTCGACGAGCGCAACCTCGACGGCGACACCGTGCAGGACTTCAACGGCGTAGCCGTCGTCGTCGACCGGATGAGCACCCCCTACCTCAGCGGCGCGAAGATCGACTTCGTCGACACCATCGAGAAGCAGGGGTTCACGATCGACAACCCGAACGCCGGCGGCTCGTGCGCCTGCGGAGACTCGTTCCACTGACCGATCCGGGTGCCGCCGTCCGGCGGTAGCCCTGGTTCACCACTCGTCGCGACTTCAACGCCCCGGACCCGCTCAGGCGGGGACCGGGGCGTCGTCGTCCGGTTGCGGGCGCGGCCGCGCTCCTGGCGGCGTCCGGAGCGGCCGGTCAGTCCAGGTAGGAACGCCCGAGGGATCCGTGCGACGAGATCTCCTCGCAGATCTGCTGCCAGCGCGCCGAGCTGCTCGCCCGGTCGATGAGCTGGGCAAGGGGGAGGCGTACGACGGGGTAGGTCTGCGCCAGGTGGAACGCGGCGTCGTACGCCTCGCTGAGCGTGGGACCCTCGTCGATCTGCGGTCCGGCGTGCTCGGCGTCGTCCCGCATACGAGGACCCTGGACGCTCACCACTTCACCGTAGGACGGTCTCCTGCGAGCGGCTAGAGGTACCGATGGGTAGTGTTGTCCGACGTGCCTATCGCTGTCACCGGCTCCGCCGCCACCGACCACTTGATGTCCTTCCCGGGGCTGTTCGCAGACTCCCTCGTCGTCGACCAGCTCGACAAGATCGCGCTGTCCTTCCTCGTGGAGGATCTCGAGGTACGCAGGGGAGGATGTGCGGCCAACATCGCGTTCGGCCTGGCGGCGCTGGGCGCCCGACCGGTGCTCGTCGCCGCGGTGGGCGAGGACTTCGCCGACTACCGCTCCTGGCTGGAGCGGCACGGCGTCGACTGTGACTCGCTGCACTACTCCGAGACCCGCCACACGGCCCGGTTCATCTGTACGACGGATCGCTCGCACGCCCAGATCGCGTCCTTCTACGCCGGCGCGATGAGCGAGGCTCGCGAGATCGAGCTCAAGCCCATCGCCGACCGCGTCGGCCCGCTCGACCTGGTCGTCATCGCACCGAACGACCCCGAAGCCATGGTGCGGCACACCCATGAGTGCCGCGAGCGCGGGATCCCGTTTGCAGCCGATCCGTCACAGCAGCTGGCGTTCTCCGACGGTGAGATGATCCGCGACCTCATCGACGGGGCCACGATTCTGCTGTCCAACGAGTACGAAGCCGCGTTGATGGAGCAGAAGACCGGGTGGTCGTCCGAGGACATCCTCAAGCGGGTCGGCACGCGCGTCGTCACGCTCGGAGCGGCCGGCGCCCGGGTCGACAGCGTCGATGCTGAGCCGATCATGGTGACCGCTGTGCCAGGTGTGACCGCGGTCGAGCCGACGGGAGTGGGCGACGCCTTCCGTTCCGGATTCCTCGGGGCGATCTCGGCCGGTCTCTCGTGGACGTCGGCGGCCCAGGTCGGCTGTGTGCTGGCGGCGTACGTCGTCGAACGCGTCGGCACCCAGGAGTACTCCTTCACGCACGAGGCGTTCCTGGCCCGGCTCGCCGGTGCGTACGGCGAACCGGCCGCCGCCGAGGTCAGCTCGTGGATCACAGCGGGAGCCCGCTGACACACCGCCTAGGCTGACACCATGACATCGGTGCTGGCCAGAATGCTCGACACGACGCTGGACCGCACCGTCCTCCCCGGTTACACCAGGATCGGGCCCCGCCTGCGCAGCCGCTGGTGGCCGGCCGACCCGGAGCCTGGCAGTCTCACCGGCAAGCACGTCATCGTCACCGGCGCGAGCTCCGGTCTCGGTAAGGCCGCCGCTGAGGGTCTGGCGCGGCTCGGTGGAACGGTTCATCTGGTCGGGCGCACCGAGGACCGACTCCGGACTGCGGCTGACGAGATCACGGGTGCCGTGCCGGGCGCGGACCTCCTTGTCGAGACCTGCGACATCAGTGACCTGGACGCCGTACATGCCTACGCGACAAAGGTCGCCACCGGGCTCGAGTCTCTGCATGCGCTCGTCCACAATGCCGGCGTCATGCCGCCCGAGCGGACTGTGTCGGCGCAGGGCCATGAGCTGGCTTTGGCCACCCACGTCCTCGGGCCGCTCCTGCTCACAGAGCTCCTTCGCGAGCCGTTGCGCGCGTCGCAGGGGCACGGGCGTGTGATCTGGGTGTCTTCGGGCGGCATGTACACCCAGCCGTTCACCCACGAGCTGGCCGCCGACCTGGAGTACGCCGAAGGGGACTACGACGGCACGACGGCATACGCGCGCACCAAGCGGATGCAGGTGATCGTCGCCGAGCAGCTGTCGTACCGGCTTGCTGCCGACCGGATCACCGTGCACAGCATGCACCCCGGTTGGGCGGACACCCCCGGAGTCACCGAGTCGCTGCCGCGCTTCTCCGCTGTCCTGGGCAGGCTGCTCCGCACTCCCGCCGAGGGGGCCGACACGGTCGTGTGGCTGACGGCATCACCCGAGGCCATCCGGACGACGGGCCAGTTCTGGTGTGACCGTCGACCGCGTCCGACCGCGTACTTCCCGTGGCAGCGCGAGTCCGCCGATGACCGTGCAGTGCTGTGGGACTTCTGCAAGGCCGCCACCGACATCTCCCACTGACGCGGTCCGCGCGGACAGCCGGTCGGGCGCGGGTCAGCTGTGGCGGATCCGATACACCGTCGCGGGTCTCCCGCTGGGGCCGGCCGCGGTCGGCGACTGCTCGACCAGGAGCTGCCCGCGCAGCCGACACCACGCAGCCACGTCGGCGGCAGCGCCGGGGTCGTCCGCGAGCAGCGTGAGCTCGTCGCCCGGAAGGGTGCGTAGGAACGCCTTGCCGAGCTCGATGATCGGCAACGGGCACAGCTGGCCCCGGCAGTCGAGGACCACCCTCTCGTCAGCCATCAGCCCGCCCGGCACTGACACCGGTCGTGGCGCGCAGCCGCGACACGATCGCGACCAGCGCGGTGACGAACCGCTCGAGGTCATCGGCCGTCGTAGCGGGTGACACGGAGACGCGCACGTTGCCGTGGGTGAGGACCCCCATCGCGGCCAGCACGTGACTCGGCTCGAGCGTGGACGCTGTGCACGCAGACCCGCTCGAGACAGCGAAGTCGGCCCGGTCGAGCTCGGTGACCAGGGCCTCGCCGTCGACGTACAGGAACGAGGCATTGACCACATGGGGGAGCCGGTCATCGGGGTCGCCGGCCAGGTCGACATCGGCGATGGACGTGGAGAGTCGGGTGCGCAACGCCGACGTGAGGGCGTGCATGCGATCGGCGGCTTCCCGGCGGCCCGCCTCGACGGCTTGCAGGGCCGCCGCCGCGGCCAGCACGGCGGGGATGTTGACGTAGCCGGCCTGCGTCGGTTCCCGCTCATCACCCGGCCATGGTGCTCGCCATCGCACCCCCTTGCGGATCGCGAGGACGCCGACCCCGGCAGGCCCGCCCCACTTGTGGGCGCTGGCCGCCAGCACGTCCCAGGCAGCAGGCGGATCCACCCAGCCCACTGCGGCCGCTGCGTCGACCAGGAGGGGCACCCCGTGCGACCTGCAGTGGTCGTAGGCCGCTGCCACGGGCTGGCGGGTGCCCACCTCATGGTTGGCGGCCTGTAGACAAGCTGCGGCAACACCGGGGGATGAGACGGCTGCTCGCCAGGCCATCAGGTCGATCCGGCCGAGCAGGTCGACCGGCGTGGCACTGGTCGAGGCCTCTTCGTCGCCACGAGCCCACCGGGCCGCGGTGATCACCGCGGAGTGCTCGACCGCGCTGTGCACCACGGTGGTGCCGACACGGCGGCGGCCGAGACGAAGGCCGAGGACACCGAGCTGACAGGCCGTCGTACCGGAGGAGACGAAGGACACCTCGTCGGGCCGTGCGCCGATGATCGTGGCCACGACCTCGCGCGCATTGTCGAGGAGCAACCGGGCCTGACGACCCTCGTAGTGGCCGCGCAGCGGGTCGGCCCAGCCCTGCGTCATCGCGGCCTCGAGCACGTCGCGCGCCGCGGGCTCCAGCGGCAGCCCGGACGCGGAATCGAGCAGCACGCGATCCGGCGCAGGCGGGGGCTGCTTGGAAGCGCTCACAACACGACCGTAGCGACCCCCACCTCGGGAGTCGTGACCGGAACTGCTGGAGTAATGTGCTGCTGTCACCTCTCACCTCGACACCTACCAGGAAGGCGCCACGTGAGTCGCAGTCTCACCGAGCCCGCCGGCCGTCGTCAGAGCCGGACGCGGTCGCGTCGCCTGGTTGTGGCCGTGGGCGGCGCGTTGATGTTGCTGGCCCTGACGGGGTGCTCGCAAGAGACCACGGACCAGTGGAAGCGGCTCGGCCTCCCCGAACCGGGCAGCGACCGGACGGTCTACGTGCACGACCTGTGGATCGGCTCCTGGATCGCCGCCGGCATCATCGGAGTCTTCACCTGGGGCCTGATCCTGTGGGCGGCCCTGCGCTACCGGCGTCGGCGTGACGATGAGCTCCCCACCCAGGTGCGCTACAACCTGCCGATCGAGGTGCTCTACACGATCGCGCCGATCATCATCGTGGCCGTGCTCTTCTTCTTCACCG
>JANLYC010000089.1:0-6565 GCA_031365435.1 Nocardioidaceae bacterium | reverse complement strand
AACCCGAACCCGAGGCCGCCCAGATGGGTGGCTCGGGTGACCCCCGGCCACGCGGTCGACTCCTCTGCGATCGTGACGATGCCGGGCGCCCGTTTGTACGCCGTGGCGTTGACCTCCTGCAGGAACGACACCGCCTCGAGATTCTCGCGGCCGCCATAGATGTTCGGGGTCCACTCGCCGTCCTCGCGGGAGTAGTCGAGGTAGAGCATGGACGCCACCCCGTCGACCCGCAGACCGTCGGCGTGGAACTCCTCGAGCCAGTACAACGCGTTGGCCACGAGGAAGTTGCGCACTTCCTTGCGGCCGAAGTTGAAGATGTACGACCCCCACTCCGGGTGCCAGCCCCGCTGCGGGTTGGGGTCCTCGTAGAGGGGGGTGCCGTCGAAGTTGACCAGCGCGAAATCGTCGGTGGCGAAGTGCCCGGGCACCCAGTCGAGGAGGACGCCGATGCCGGCCTGGTGCATCCGGTCGACGAAGTATCGGAAGTCGTCTGGGTTTCCGAACCGCGCCGTCGGGGCGAAGAACGACGTCACGTGATAGCCCCACGAGCCGCCGAAGGGGTGCTCCATCACCGGCATCAGCTCGACGTGGGTGAAGCCGAGCTCGGCGACGTACGGAACGAGCTGGTCGGCCAGCTCCCGGTAACCGAGGCCACGCCGCCACGAGCCCAGGTGGACCTCGTAGATGCTCATCGGTGCGTCGATCGCTTGGCGCCGCTGGCGGTTGGCGAGCCACTCGTCGTCGTCCCACGTGTATGACGACTCGAACACGGCTGACGCGCGCTCGGGCGGGACCTGGGTGTGTCCCGCCATGGGATCGGCCTTCTGGCGCCAGACGCCGTCGGCCCCGAGCACCTCGTACTTGTAGAGCGAGCCGGAGCCGATGTCGGGAACGAACAGCTCCCACACGCCCGACGAACCGAGCACCCGCATCGGATGGGCGCGTCCGTCCCAGTAGTTAAACTCGCCGGCGACCCGGACGCCACGGGCGTTCGGTGCCCAGACCGCGAAAGCGGTGCCCGTCACCGGGCCGGTCGAGGAGTCATAGCGCTGCACGTGTGCCCCGAGGACGGTCCACAGCTCTTCGTGGCGACCCTCGTTGATGAGGTGCTGGTCCATCTCGCCGAGGGTCGGCAGGAAGCGGTAGGGATCGTCGACCAGCTGCGTGTCGTGCCCCTCATAGCTCACCTCGAGCCGGTAGTTGCCCACCTCGGACTGGGGGAGCACCGCCACCCAGATGCCCTCGTGCTCGTGAGTCATGGCAACCGACGCGCCTCCGGCATTGACGTTGATCGACGAAGCCAGGGGACGAAGGACCCGGACCGTCACGCTCGGGTCGGAGCCGGCCTTGGCGTCGGCGTGCACATGCGGCCCGAGGATGTCGTGCGGGCTGTGATGCGTGCCTGCGACGATCCGGTTGAGATCGTCCGGGGACACCGGAACAGGTACAGGGGTCGTCTGCGGGCTCATCTCACTCCTCCGCGGCGAACCGCTCGATGGCGGCCATCGGGATCGACAACCAGGTAGGCCGGTTGCGGGCCTCGTAGACGGCCTCGTACACCGCCTTGTCGGACTCGTAGGCGCGCAGCAGCACGCGGTGCAGGGAAACGTCGGATCCGATCTGCTCAGAGTAGCCATGCAGGAACGCCGCACGGTTGCGCTGCGCCCATTCGTCGGCGCGGAACCGCAGCTGCACGCTGTGCCCGAAGTCCTGCAAGGTCGCCCCGGCCGCGTAGTCGAACGACCTCAGCATGCCCGCGACGTCGCGCAGGGGTGAGTCGAGCGCGAGGCGCTCACTGAGCGGCTTGGCCGGTTCTCCCTCGAAGTCGATGATCTTCCACCCCTTGACGGTGCGCAGCGTCTGGCCCAGATGCAGGTCGCCGTGCACGCGCTGCACCGGTACGTCCTCGGTGAGAGCGGTCACCGCGTCGTACGTCGCCTGCAGGGTGTCCTGGAAGTCCTTGAGCTCAGGCACGATGGAGACCGCCGACTCGAGGCGCACGCGCATCGCCGCGGCCAGCTCGGCCAGCTGCGCCGGCGTCGACGTCGCGTTGGGGAAGAGCTCGGCGAGGTCCGTGTGGACGGAAGCGGTGGCCGCGCCGAGGCGCTCGGCCTCGCCCGCGAAGTCACCACCGACCTCATCGGCGCGCAGGTCCTCCTCGACCAGCAGATCACGCACGGACGCCAGAGCGATGGCCCAGCCGTCGGAGGCGGTGCGGAGGAACACCTGGAGCATCCCGAGGTGGCCTGCGTTGTGCCCGCCCTCGAGGTCGGTCCAGCTGCCGTCGATCCATCCCAGCAGCGCTGCCACGTGGTCGCCACCACGCCGGGTCAGCGCCTCGTGGATCTCGATATCGGGATTGTGTCCGGCGCTGATCCGCCGGAACAGCTTGAGGATGGCGTCCTCGCCGTAGGCGATCGAGGTGTTGGACTGCTCGGCGGTCATGACCAGCCCTGGTGTCTCGACCGGCGGGAGCTCGGCGCCCTCGACGACGTGGAAGGTCGTCTCCCGCTCCGCCTCGTCGTGCTCGCTGAGCTCCGCGTGGAACCCGCCAAGGAGGACCTCGGCCGCGTCCTTGAGGTAGACCGCATCGTAGGCGACGGCCAGTCCGGTCGAGCCCTCGGTCGGGTCGGGGACCTGCCCGATCAACGCGTGCGCATGCTCGGGATCGACCGCATCCAGGTAGGCGATGGGGATCTGGTAGGTGTCGTGGGTCCCGTCCTCGTACTGCACCGTGACCGCCTCGATGCGTACGCGGGGGAGCGTGGACAACCAGGGCAGGGCGTCGATGTGGACGACGGTGAACTCACGGCCCTTGCCGGAGAACCACCGGCGCCCCGCCATGTAGCTGGCGAGCGGCGCGGACAGGTCCTCCCACTCCGGCAACGAGAGGGGTGCACCGGGGTCGGAAGCGCTCATGAGGCGGTTCCCTCGTCGGCGCGTGAGATCAGGAACCAGTAGAAGCCGTGACCGGACAGGGTCAACAGGTAGGGAAGCTCCCCGATGCGCGGGAACTTGACGTGGCCCAGCATCTCGATCGGCTCACTGGACTCCCAGCGCCGCAGGTCGAGCTCGACCGGTTGGGGAAAGCGCGACAGGTTGTTGACGCAGAGCACCGTGTCGTCGCCGAAGTCTCGGCTGAAGGAGAAGACGCTCGGGTTGCTGCCACCGAGGTCGGAGAACGACCCCATGCCGAAGGCCGGGTGCTGCTTGCGAGCATTGATCATGCGTCGCGTCCAGTGCAGCAGGGACGACGTGTTCTCCAGCTCGGTCTCGACATTGACCCGGTGGTACCCGAAAACGGGATCTTGCACCGGGGGCAGGTGCAGGCGGCCCGGCGTAGCGGTGGAGAAGCCGGCGTTCCGGTCCGGTGTCCACTGCATCGGCGTACGCACGCCGTCACGGTCGCCGAGCCAGATGTTGTCGCCCATCCCGATCTCGTCGCCGTAGTACAGCACCGGGGAGCCGGGCAGCGACAGCAGCAGTGCCGTGAAGAGCTCCATCTGGTTGATGTCGTTCTCGAGCAGGGGTGCCAGCCGGCGACGGATGCCGATGTTGGCCTTCATCCGCGGGTCTTTGGCGTACTCCGACCACATGTAGTCGCGGTCCTCGTCGGTCACCATCTCGAGCGTCAGCTCGTCATGGTTGCGCAGGAAGATGCCCCACTGACAGTGGTCGGGAATGGACGGGGTCTGCTCCAGGATCTCTGAGATCGGGTAGCGCGACTCGCGCCGGACCGCCATGAAGATGCGGGGCATCACCGGGAAGTGGAAGCACATGTGGCACTCGTCGCCACCCTTGTCGAACTCACCGAAGTAGTCGACGACGTCGGCCGGCCACTGGTTGGCCTCGGCCAGCAGGACCCGGCCCGGGTACTCGTCGTCCACCGTCTTGCGGACCAGGCGCAGGAAGTCGTGCGTCTCAGGCAGGTTCTCGCCATTTGTCCCGGGCCGCTCGTACAGGTACGGCACAGCGTCGAGCCGGAACCCGTCGATCCCCATGTCGAGCCAGAACCGCAAGGCGTCGAGGATCGCCTCGCGCACGCGCGGGTTGTCGAAGTTCAAGTCGGGCTGATGGCTGTAGAAACGGTGCCAGAAGTACTGCTGGCGAACGGTGTCCCAGGTCCAGTTGCTCGGCTCGGTGTCGACGAAGATGACGCGGGCATCCGCATACAGGTCGTCGGTGTCGGACCAGACGTAGAAGTCGCCGTAGGGTCCGTCCGGATCCGACCGGGACTGCTGGAACCACTCGTGCGCGTCACTGGTGTGGTTCATGACGAAGTCGATGATGATCCGGATGCCGCGCTCGTGCGCGTCGTCGAGCAGTGCCTTGAAGTCCTCCACGGTGCCGACCTCGGGGAGCACCCCTTCGAAGTCAGCTACGTCGTAGCCGCCGTCCCGCAGCGGCGAGGTGAAGAACGGGGGGATCCACAGGCAGTCGACGCCGAGCCACTCGATGTAGTCGAGCTTGTCGCGCAGGCCGCGGAAGTCGCCGACACCATCGCCGTCGGCGTCCTTGAACGAACGCACCAGGACTTCGTAGAACACCGCGCGCTTGAACCAGGTGGGGTCGTCGCTCATCACTCAGCCCTTTCGGATGGCGAGGATGTGAGCAGGCTCGAACGACGGGTCGAGCCGCACGTAGTTGTGCTCCCCCCAGCGCCACTGGTCCCCGGTGATGAGGTCCTCCACGATGAACGTGTCGTGCCAGTCGTAGCCGAGCGCGGGCATGTTCAGGTTGACGGACGTCTCACGGGTCGCATGCGAGTCGACGTTGACGACGACGATGATGGTGTCGTCGACCGGACGACCGTTGGTGCCGGCGGCCTCGAGATCTACGTGGCGTTTGCTGAAGCACAGCACGGCGTCGTCGTCGCTGCTGTGGACCGTGAGGTTACGCAGCAGCTGCAGCGCCGGATGCGCGCGTCGGATCTCGTTGAGCTTGGTGATGTAGGGCGCCAGCGTCCGGCCGTCGAGCTCCGCGGCCTCCCAGTCGCGTGGGCGTAGCTGGTACTTCTCGGAGTCGAGGTACTCCTCGGAGCCGGGCTTGACCGCGACGTGCTCGTAGAGCTCGAAACCGGCGTAGACGCCCCACGTGGGTGCAGCAGTGGCGGCGATGGCGGCCCGGACCCGGAAGGCGGCCGGTCCGCCGTACTGAAGGTATTCGGTCAGGATGTCGGGGGTGTTGACGAACAGGTTCGGCCGCATCGCGTCGCTGGTGTCGTGCGACAGCTCATCCAGGTAGCTCTCGAGCTCCCACTTGGTGTTGCGCCAGGTGAAGTAGGTGTAGGACTGGTGGAAGCCGACCATCGCCAGGGCACGCATCATGGCCGGGCGGGTGAACGCCTCGGAGAGGAAGATGACGTCGGGGTCCGTACGGCGGATCTCACCGAGCAGCCACTCCCAGAACAGCACCGGCTTCGTGTGCGGGTTGTCGACCCGGAAGATCCGCACGCCGTGCGCCATCCAGTGCCGCACGATACGGAGCACCTCGCGCGAGAGCCCTTCGAAGTCGTTGTCGAAGTTCAGCGGATAGATGTCCTGGTACTTCTTCGGCGGGTTCTCGGCGTAGGCGATGGTTCCGTCGGCGCGGGTCGTGAACCACTCGGGGTGGCTGGTGGCCCACGGATGGTCGGGCGCGCACTGCAGGGCCAGGTCGAGGGCTACCTCGAGGCCGAGCTGCCGGGCCCGGGTCACGAACGCGTCGAAGTCCTCGATCGTCCCGAGCTCGGGGTGCACCGCGTCGTGGCCACCCTCCTTGCTGCCGATCGCCCAGGTCGACCCGGGGTCGTCGGGGCCGGGCGTCAGGGTGTTTTTCGGACCCTTGCGGTTGACCTCGCCGATGGGGTGGATGGGTGGGAGGTACGCGACGTCGAAGCCCATCTCGGCCACGGCGTCGAGTCGTTTGGCTGCCGTGGCCAAGGTGCCGGGCCGCCAGACCTTCGCGGTCTCGTCGTACGTCGCCCCCTCCGAGCGGGGGAAGAACTCGTACCACGAGCCGTACAGTGCCCTGACCCGGTCGGCGTACAGCGGATAGGGACCCTGCTGCGACAGCAGGTCGCGCAGCGGGTAACGCTGCAGGACGTCGAGCACCTCAGGCGACGTCATCGCCGCCAGGCGTACCGCGACCGGGCGGGAGGTGTCGCGCGCTGCCTTGGCAGCAGCCGTCAGCACGGTGCGCAGCGTTCGCTCCTTGGCAGGTACTCCCTTGGCGGCACGGCCGAGCACGAGCGCCCCCTCGGTGAACATCAGCTCGACGTCGATCTCCGCGGGGATCTTGATCTCGGCGGCGTGCCGCCAGGTCGCGTAGGGATCCGACCACGCCTCGATGCGAAAGGTCCAGGCGCCTTCACTGTCGGGCGTGACCGTTCCGGTGTAGATGTCCGGCTCGGAGGTCTTCTCGAGGAAGCGCAGCGGCCGGTCCCTGCCCTTCGGGTCGGTCAGCACCACGCCGGCACCCAAGGCGTCATGACCCTCTCGGAAGACAGTGGCGCCTACGGTGATGACCTCGCCCGGCGTCGCTTTGACCGGGTATCGGCCATGTTCGATGACGGGGGTGACCTCGG
>JANLYC010000052.1:0-1779 GCA_031365435.1 Nocardioidaceae bacterium | reverse complement strand
CTGAGAGATCGTTCATGGTCTGGCTGGTCCTGGCCGGCGCACTGTCCTGCTTCCCGCTGGCGATGATCGTCTACGGCGTGGCGACCGGCTCAGCGCGTTGGACGCTTGCAGCGGGCCCGGCGGCGATCTTCTTAGGGGCCGGGTTGCGGGTGTCGTGGCTGCGGGCTCAGACCTTCGTTGACCTGTTCGACGGATCGGACGAGTCGGTCGCCAGGCACGACGCCGCGCGCGCCATCGGCTGGACTCTGGTGTCGCTGGCGGGAGTCGCCGGGGCGATCCTCACACTGCGGGTGCGGGGCGGCTGACCGCCCGCCTCAGAGCGGGATGTTGCCGTGCTTCTTGGGTGGCAGCGTCTCCCGCTTGTTGCGAAGCAGGCGCAGGGACCGGACGATCTCCGACCGCGTCTCGTGCGGGGCGATCACGGCATCGATGTAGCCTCGCTCGGCGGCCAGGTACGGGTTCGCCAGGGTGTCCTCGTAGTCGGTGATGAGCTCGGCCCGACGTCCTTCGGGGTCGTCAGCGTTCTTGAGCTCGGCCCGGTACAGGATGTTGACCGCGCCCTGCGCTCCCATCACGGCGATCTGCGCGGTCGGCCAGGCGACGTTCATGTCGGCACCGAGATGCTTGGACCCCATCACGTCATACGCACCGCCGTACGCCTTGCGGGTGATGACGGTGATGAGCGGCACGGTCGCCTCGGCGTAGGCGTAGATGAGCTTGGCGCCTCGTCGGATGATGCCGTTCCACTCCTGGTCGGTGCCGGGCAGGAATCCCGGCACGTCGACGAAGGTCAGCACCGGCACGTTGAACGCGTCGCACGTGCGGACGAAGCGAGCCGCCTTCTCGGACGCGTCGATGTCGAGAGTCCCGGCGAACTGCATCGGCTGGTTGGCGACGACGCCGACGGAGCGTCCCTCGACCCGTCCGAACCCCACGATCATGTTCGGTGCGAACAAGGCCTGCACCTCGAGGAACTCGCCGTCGTCGAGCACCGACTCGATCACGGTGTGCATGTCGTACGGCTGGTTGGGCGAGTCGGGGATCAACACGTCGAGAGCACGGTCCTCGTCGGTGACCGCAAGGTCCTCGTCGGTGTACGACGACTCGTCATACACCGGGGGGTCCTCGAGGTTGTTCTGCGGCAGGTAGGTGAGGAGCGCCTTGACGTAGTCGATGGCGTCGGACTCGTCGGATCCGAGGTAATGGGCGTTGCCGCTCTTGGAGTTGTGGGTGTGGGCGCCGCCGAGCTCCTCCATCGAGACGTCCTCGCCGGTGACGGTCTTGATCACGTCGGGTCCGGTGATGAACATGTGCGAGGTCTTGTCGACCATCACGGTGAAGTCGGTCACCGCGGGCGAGTAGACGGCGCCGCCGGCGCACGGGCCCATGATGAGCGAGACCTGCGGGATGACTCCGGACGCGTGCACGTTGCGGCGGAAGATCTCGCCGTAGAGACCCAGCGAGACCACACCTTCCTGGATGCGCGCGCCCCCGGAGTCGTTGATACCGACGACCGGGCAGCCGGTCTTCATGGCCAGGTCCATGACCTTGACGATCTTCTCGCCGAAGACCTGTCCGAGACTGCCGCCGAAGACGGTGAAGTCCTGCGCGAAGACGCATACCTGCCGGCCGTCGATGGTGCCTTACCCGGTGACCCCGCCATCGCCGTTGGGACGGTTGCTTTCCATGCCTAAGTTCGTCGACCGGTGGCGGGCGAGCTCGTCGAGCTCGACGAACGACCCCTCGTCGAGCAGCTGCTGGACCCGCTCCCGCGCGGTC
>JANLYC010000024.1:0-1777 GCA_031365435.1 Nocardioidaceae bacterium | reverse complement strand
CACCGCGCTCGCATCGATTCCAGCTTCTGGCGGCGCACCCGCGACCGAGTCGGTCGGCGCATCGACCGCCCCCTCCTCGTCGCCCACCGACACCGAGCACGCCGGCGTCAGCGGAAACGTCGCGCACGACGGACCGAGCGTGCCGACGTCGGGCAGACACCCCTCCCCCGCCACGCCACGCATGCCCTCGCAGGCCGCCGTGACGGCCTCGAGGAATGCGATGCGCGTCTCCGGGTGGTCGTACGTCGCTTCGATCGCATAGCGCTCGATCTGCCGACGCAGCCAGCGGCCGCGTCAGCACCTTCGAACGTTTCGCTACTGAAGGAGGAGCCATGAGCTCGGGTCGAGTTCGCAAGGTCGCCGACCGGATTCGCGTCATCGTCGCGGAGATGCTCGAACGCCGTATCAAGGATGCGCGACTCGGTTTTGTCACCATCACCGACGTCCGGGTCACGGGCGACACGCAGCATGCGTCGATCTTCTACACGGTGCTTGGGGACGACGAGGAGCGCATCGCGTCCACGGCGGCCCTCGAGAGTGCCAAGGGGCTCATCCGGAGCGAGGTGGGCAAGCAGCTCGGCATGCGGCATACCCCGTCGCTGGAGTTCATCCTCGACGCGTTGCCCGACTCCGCCGCCCATATCGACGGGCTGCTCGCCCAGGCGCGTGCGAACGATGCTGCGGTCGCTGCGTCTGCCGCCACGGCGTCGTACGCCGGGGACGCAGATCCGTATCGCCACCCGGAAGAGGACGACGATCTCGACGACGGTGTGGCAGAGCCCGCCGGCAGCGCCCGTGCCGTCTCGACCGAGGACGGGCTGGGCGGTTGATCGCAGCAGCTCCTGACGGGCTGCTCGTCGTCGACAAGCCTGCGGGCTGGACGTCGCACGACGTGGTAGCGCGTGGTCGGCGGGTCGCCGGCACGCGCAAGGTCGGTCATGCCGGCACCCTCGACCCGATGGCAACGGGGGTCCTGTTGCTCGGTGTGGGGCGGGCGACCCGGCTGCTCGGACATCTCGCGCTGTCGACCAAGGGCTACAACGCCACGATCCGGCTCGGCCAACGCACCGTCACCGATGACGCGGAGGGCGAGATCGTCCGGACCATCGCCGCTGACGGCGTCACCGACGACGACATCCTCGCCGTGATCGCGCGGCTGACAGGCGACATCGATCAGGTGCCGTCCGCGGTGTCGGCCATCAAGCTCGACGGGCGTCGGTCGTACGCGCGCGTCCGCGCGGGCGAGGAGGTCGAGCTCCCGTCCCGACGCGTGACGGTGTCGCAGTTCAGCGTCGGGGCCGTCCGTCGTAGTGAGGCCGGTCTCGTCGATCTCGACGTTCATGTCGAATGCTCGACCGGCACGTACGTCCGGGCGCTGGCACGTGACCTGGGGGAGTCGTTGGGCGTCGGCGGTCACCTGACGGCGTTACGGCGTACCCGGGTCGGCTCCTTCACGTTGGACGAGGCCCACACGCTCGAGGAGCTGGAGCACGGGACCGTCGAGACGTTCGTCGTCCCCCTCGCGGACGTCGCGGTGGCGACCTTCCCGTCATACGTCCTGCCGGACGAGATGGTGCCTGCGGTCCGGAACGGGCGGGCGGTGAGCGTCGACACCGGCACGGCGGGGGAGCCGGTCGCGATGATGACTTCGACCGGGGAGTTCCTCGCTCTCTACCGCCAAGACCCGGCTCCCGGTCAAGTCCCGGCTCCCGGTCTGGCCCCGGCTCCCGGTCAAGCCCCGGCCACGGCCACCCCCATCGCCGTGTTCGCCCCAGCC
>JANLYC010000596.1:0-4817 GCA_031365435.1 Nocardioidaceae bacterium | reverse complement strand
TCTCGAAGTTGTCCGATCTCTCTGTGTGTTTGTATGAATGCTGCGTGGTCTCTATCTTCCTCGCCGTGGGCGAGCACCCCGGCAAGCGCGCCTACATCCCGGCAGGCTCCGCGGCGCACGTCGTCGATGCGGTGTCGATGTTGCGCGACCTCGAGGAGGGAGCGCAACCGATGCTCGGGCGACGGGTAGCGGTCTACGGTGGCGGCAACACGGCCCTGGACGCGGCGCGTACGGCGAAACGGCTCGGTGCGTCGGATGCCATCGTCGTCTACCGGCGTACGGAGGACCGGATGCCCGCGCACGAGACGGAGCTGCGCGAGGCGAAGGAGGAGGGGGTCGTCTTCAGCTGGCTGACCACGGTCACGCAAGCGGAGGAGGGCCGGCTCACCGTTGAGCGGATGAAGCTGGACGACGGTGGCTTTCCGCAGCCGACGGGAGAGTTCGACGTCCTCGAGGCCGACTCCTTGGTCCTCGCGCTCGGGCAGGAGACCGATCTGACGCTGCTCGAGGGTGTGCGCGGTCTGGTGGTCAGCGACGGTGTCGTCCAGGTGGACCAGTACATGATGACGGGGCACCCCGGCATCTTCGCCGGCGGCGACATGGTGCCCTACGAACGGTCCGTGACGGCCGGTGTGGGGCACGGCAAGACTGCCGCCCGCAACATCGATGCCTGGCTCGCGGGCACGCCGCCACAACCGGTCCAACAGCCGGAGCTCGCCGCCTTTTCGACCCTCAACACCTGGTACTACGCAGACGCCCCGCGGGTGCACCGGCCGTTGCTGGAGACCGTGCGGCGACAGTCGACGTTCGAGGAGGTGGTCAAAGGGCTCGACGAGACCACGGCGTTGTTCGAGGCCCGACGGTGTATGTCGTGCGGGAACTGCTTCTCGTGCGACAACTGCTACAGCGTGTGCCCCGACAATGCCGTGCTCAAGATCGGCCGACCCGGCGAGGAGTACGTGATCGACCTGGACTACTGCAAGGGCTGCGGCCTCTGTGCGGCCGAGTGCCCGTCGGGTGCGATCCAGATGATCCCCGAAGACATCTAGCCCGGAGGTGCCCATGACCGATCGACGTCACGTCATCGACCGCGCCGAGCTCGGCCAGCTCATCGAAGCGCTGCGCGGCCGCGGCTACACGGTCGTCGGTCCACAGGTCCGCGATGCTGCCATCGTCCACGACGAGCTCGCCGGGGTGGGAGATCTGCCAGCCGGCTGGACGGATTCGCAGCAGGGAGGCAGCTACCGGCTGAGCCGCCGCGACGATGATGCTCTGTTCGGCTTCGCGGTCGGGCCACAGTCTTGGAAGCAGTTCTTGTTCCCGGTCGAGTCCCTGCTGTGGCGGGCTCGACGTGGGGACAACGGATTCCAGGTGGAGACCCCCTCCGACGAAGCAGCGAGCTACGCCTTCATCGGAGTCCGCGCCTGCGACCTCGCGGCCGTCGGCGTGCAGGACCGCGTCTTCATGTCAGGTACGACGAACGACTCGGCGTACGCACAACGCCGGTCCAACGCGTTCATCGTCGCCGTCAACTGCGCCAGCCCCGCCGGCACGTGCTTCTGTGTCTCGATGGGAACCGGCCCGCGTGCCGACGACGGCTTCGATCTCGCCCTGACAGAGCTCATCGAGGACGACGGGTCGGTGTTCGTGGTGGAGGTGGGAAGCGAACTCGGCCAGGAAGTACTCGGCAGCATCGAGCATCGGCCGTCGAGCGACCACGAAGTCCAACGGGCCGATGCGGTCAGCGAGGCGGCGGCGCAGCAGATGGGCCGTGCGATGGACACCACCGACATCAAGGAGCTGCTCTATCGCAACCGCCGGCACCCGCAGTGGGATGACGTCGGCGATCGTTGCCTGACCTGTGGCAACTGCACCATGGTGTGCCCCACGTGCTTCTGCAGCACCGTCGAGGACACCAGTGATCTGTCCGGAGCCGTAGCCGAACGACACCGGATCTGGGACTCGTGCTTCACGGAGGACTTCTCGTACGTGTCCGGCGGAAGCGTGCGCACGTCCTACCCAGGTCGCTATCGGCACTGGATGACGCACAAGCTCGGAACGTGGATCGACCAGTTCGGCACCTCTGGCTGTGTCGGCTGTGGCCGGTGCATCACGTGGTGCCCCGTAGGCATCGACATCACCGAAGAGGTCCGGGCGATCCGGGCCACCGACGGCCAGGAAGGACACTGACATGGAGGACTTGGCCAAGCTGCTGCAGGAGCTGCCCTTCTTCGCCGGTATGTCGTCCGGGGACGTCGACGAAGTGGTTTCGTGCGCCACCACCATGAGCTTCCCGGCTGGGCTCCATCTCTTCCACGAAGGAGAGCCGGCGGACCGGTTCTACGTCGTCCGGGAAGGCCGGGTGGCTCTGGAGATCTACGTGCCCAGCAAGGGCGCTCTCTCCCTGGACTCGGTGGAGCCGGGCGAGATCGTGGGTCTGTCGTGGCTCTTCTCACCGCACCGGTGGCAGATGGACGCCCGCGCGGTGACCGACCTGCGGGTCGTCGCGATCGATGGGGACTGCCTGCGGAACAAGTGCGACGCCAACCCGCGGTTCGGCTACGACCTCATGCAGCGACTCTCGAGGGTCGCGCAGCAACGCATGCACTCGGCCAGGCTGAGACTCCTCGACCTGTATGGCCGCGCCGGCTCTGACGTTCGGTGACCGTGCAGTCGATGGCCCCGAGCCGTTACCGGATCGGGTGGCGCAGACGCGAGACAGCCGACACGGTCACCGTAGGCCTCGACCCGGTCGATGAGGCGCTGGCGGTGTTCGAGCCCGGTCAGTTCGCGATGCTCTATGCCTTCGGTGTCGGCGAGGTGCCCATCTCGGTGAGCGCGTCGCGCGGCGGCACTCAGCTCGTCCACACGATCCGTGACGTCGGCGCGGTCAGCCACGCCCTCTGTGCCGCACCGGAGGGTGAGGTGCTGGGGGTGCGAGGCCCGTTCGGAACGACGTGGTCAGCAGCAGGAGTCGACGTCAGTGATCTTGTCCTCGTCGCCGGGGGAGTGGGTCTGGCTCCCTTGCGCCCCGTCGTTCACCAGGTGCTCGGCGATCGGCACCGTTTCGGGCGGGTCTCGCTGCTGCTGGGGGCTCGCTCGCCCGACCTACTGCTGTACACCGACGAGCTGGTGGAGTGGTCGAAGTTCGTCGACGTGCAGGTGACCGTTGATCATGCGACCGCCTCGTGGAGCGGCAACGTCGGTGTCGTCACTGAGCTCCTTCCTCGTGCCCGGTTCGATCCAGCGGCGACCTTGGCCCTGGTCTGCGGGCCTGAAGTGATGATGCGCTTCGCGGCGCGCGCCCTGCTCGCTGCCGGAGTGGCGCCGGGTCGCATCAGGGTGTCGCTCGAACGCAACATGAAGTGCGCCTACGGACACTGCGGCCACTGCCAGCTCGCGCACGAGTTCGTGTGCAAGGACGGGGCAGTCTTTCCCTACGACCGAGTCAGACCACTGCTGGAGGTGAAGGAGCTGTGACGACGCCCGACGTGAGACGGCCCACCCTCGCGGTGTGGAAGTTCTCCTCCTGTGACGGCTGTCAGCTGACGCTGCTGGACTGCGAGGACGAGCTGCTCACCGTGACCGATGAGGTCGACATCGCCTACTTCCTCGAGGCGACCAGGGCGCAGATCGAAGGACCCTACGACCTCTCGATCGTCGAAGGCTCCGTGACGACGCCCAGCGACGCAGAGCGAATCCGGGAGGTGCGGGCCGCCTCTCGGCACCTGGTGACGATCGGTGCCTGCGCTACGTCCGGTGGCATCCAGGCGCTGCGCAACGGACGGGACGTCGCCGAGCTCACCCGGACGGTCTACGCGAGGCCCGACTACATCTCGACGCTGGCGACCTCAACCGGCATCGCCGACCATGTCCGGGTCGACTTCGAGCTCCGTGGGTGCCCGATCGACCGGTCGCAGCTGCTCGAGGTCATCTCGGCTTTCCTCGGAGGACGCAAGCCGACGATCCCGGCATACAGCGTGTGCATCGAGTGCAAGCGTCGCGGAACCGTCTGCGTCATGGTGGCCCAGGGCACCCCATGCCTCGGCCCCGCCACGCAGGCGGGCTGCAACGCGCTGTGCCCGAGCCACGCCCGGGGATGCTTCGGGTGCTTCGGCCCGATGGAGAGCCCGAACACCGGGTCGCTGGTCGGCCGACTGCTCCCGCTCGGCTTGTCGGACGGGGACGTCGGACGCGTGTTCAGCACGTTCAACACGAACGCACCAGCTTTCCGCGACGAAGGAGCACGCCATGGCGAAGCCGACTAGCCGGATCACCACGTCGCTCGCCGTCAACGCGCTCGCGCGGGTCGAAGGGGAGGGCGGCATGGTGGTGCAGGTCCGCGACGGCAAGGTCACCGAGGTCCGCCTCGACATCTACGAGCCGCCACGGTTCTTCGAGGCGTTCCTGCGGGGGCGCAACTTCACGGAGCCACCCGACCTGACGGCCCGTATCTGCGGCATCTGTCCGGTGGCCTACCAGATGAGCGCCTGTCAGGCCATCGAGGCCGCGTGTGGCGTCGACGTGCCCGACCAGATCCGCGCCCTCCGCAGGTTGCTGTACTGCGGTGAGTGGATCGAGAGCCACGCCCTCCACATCTACCTGCTGCACGCGCCGGACTTCCTCGGCTACGAGGGCATGCTCGACATGGCTCGCGACCACCGGACCGAGGTCGAGCGCGGGTTGCAGCTCAAGAAGGTGGGCAACGAGATCATCGAGCTGGTGGGGGGCCGTGCCATCCACCCCATCAACGTCCGGCTCGGTGGCTTCTACTCGGTCCCGTCGCCTGCCAAGCTGCGTGGCCTCGTGAGCCGGCT
>JANLYC010000585.1:0-4450 GCA_031365435.1 Nocardioidaceae bacterium | reverse complement strand
CTAGGCCACTTGGTAGCTGCCTTGGGCAGTACGTGACCACCACCGGGTTCGCGCCCGCGCCCGGCCGCCGCGAGGTCAGCGACGGATCGGCGAGACCAGACTGCGGGCGAAACGGGTGGTGCACTCCCGCCGATCCCATTTCAGGTATGACGGAGGCGCCGACCCGACGCGCACGCGGATCTGGTGGGCGTTGTGCGCCAGGCAGTCGATCCGGGCGAAGTTGCTGGGGTCGGGGATCTGCAGCACGGTCCGCGCCGCCACGCCGGGGGCCAGCGTCTGCGGGCGGCGCTTCACGGGGTTGTGGCGGGCGGGCCAGCCGATCATGTGGTGGTGTCGGTTGACGTATTCCACCGACGGGAAACCACCGATCCGACACGTGCCCGTCCCGGTGTTGCGCAACCGGATGGTCTGGTACGCCGACCCGGCCGCCCCGCCGAGGCGACCGAGTTCAGCCCGGATCGACGAGCACGCAGGCGGCGGCGATGCAGTGCCGACGGCCGAAGGCGCCGACCCGGGCAGCAGGATGGCAGCGCCGAGGGCGGCCGCGCCGACGATGGCGAGGGTTGGCCGATGACGGGCCTGCGAAAGCGTTGGTTTGTGGATGTTCATGGTTTCTCCTCGAGACGTCGTGACATCCCAAGGACGTGTGCGCACGCTGGCCGGTTGCCCTGCTCAGGCTGAGAATCCCGCGGCGGCCGCACCAAGGTCGCGGCGATAGGCCAGCAGCACGACGTCCGAAACGGGGCTCCAGTCCAGCGTCGGATCGCGAACGAACCCGAGCCGCTCGTACAGCCGGTGCGCCGTCGTCATCTCCCGCATCGAGCAGATCACCAGCTCGCCCAGCCCGAGCTCACGGCTTCGCGCGACGCACCGCTCGACCAGGGCTCGGGCGACTCCGCGGCCGCGAGCTACCGGAGAGACGGCCAGCATCCGGAACTCAGCCTCCCCGTCCCGGCTGAGCTCGCGCAACGGCGAGCCGGGTGGGCAGAACGTCACGGTCCCGACGATCGCACCGCCGACCAGGGCGACGAACAGCTCTGCGTCACGCGACCTCTGCGCGGCGTCGACGAGCTCGCCGGCGTACTCCGCGTCACGTGTCAGCAGGCCGTCGTTGACGTAGCCGTCGAGCGTGAGCTCTCCCACGGAAGCGAGCTCATCGTCACGCGCCAGCCGGATCTCCGGGTCGTCAGACACCAGTGGTGCTCCGTGGGTAGGCGGCCTCGGGATCGGTCAGCACGTTGACAAGGTAAGGGCCTCCGGCCTGGAAGGCCCGGTCGAGGGCAGGCCCGATCTCACCCGGCTTCGACACCGTCTCGCCGTCGCCTCCCAACGCCTGCACGATCTTGTCGTATGACGTCTGAGGCGCCAGGTCGGCGGCGACGTCGTACCCGTAGAGGAACCGCATGGGGTGCTTTTCGAGGCCCCAGCAGGAGTTGTTGCCGACGATCATGACAACCGGCAGGCCATGGCGGACCAGCGTGTCGACATCGATGAGCGACATGCCGGCTGCGCCGTCGCCGAGCAGAAGGACGACCTGCGCCGAGGGACGGGCGATCCGTGCTGCCATGGCGGCGCCGAGACCGGCGCCGAGACATCCGTAGGGGCCAGGATCCAGCCACCCGCCGGGCCGTTTCGGCTCGACGTACTTGCCGGCGAACGACACGAAGTCACCGCCGTCGCCGATCACCACCGCGTCGTCGGCGAGCCGCGGCAACAGCTCGCCGTAGATGCGGGCCGGGTGGATGGGGTCGGCGTCGGCCGCGAGCATGACCGCGTCCTTCGCTGTCGCCGACGCGACCTGGTCACGCAGCCGCGAGGTCCACGTCACCCAGTCGGGCCGGGTCGAGGCTCCCTGGACGGCCTCACGAACCGCGTCCAGCAGCAGCGACAGGTCCCCGTATGCGGAGGCCGCCAGCGGCGCATGGCCCGACACCTGTCCCTCGCTGTCCGCGAGGTGCACCACCTGGGCCGCCGCGTGTCCCTCCTTGCTGCCGAACACGCCGTAACCGAGGCGGAAGTCCAGCGGCGTGCCGGCCACAACGGCCAGGTCACACTGGCCGAACGCCATCGAACGCGCCTTCGTGACCAGGAGCGGATGGCCGCCGGGGACGATGCCACGTCCCATGCCGTTCGTCACGACGGGGATGCCGGTCTCCTCGACCAGGCGTAACGCGGCATCCTCGGCGCCATCGGACCAGACATCGGTACCGAGCACCAGTACCGGCCGGGCGGCGGCAGCCATGAGTCGCCCGATCGCCGCGACGGCGTCGGTGTCGGGGTGGGCGGCCTCGCGGGAAACCGGGCGAGGAACGGCCGCCTCGCATCGGGCGAAAAGCTGGTCCATCGGTATGTCGACGAAGGCCGGCCCTCGGTGCGGCGCGGCGGCGAGTGCGAACGCCTCGTCGATGCCCGCGGCGATCTGGCCCGCCTCGAGGATGGTGGTGGCCCGCTTCGTCACAGGCGTGAGAATGGGCGGCTGGTCGAGCTCCTGCAGTGACCCGGTGCCCCATCGTTGCGTAGGAGCGCGACCGCCGACCACCACGAGAGGAGACCCGGCGAAGGACGCCTGGGCGACGGCGCTGACCCCGTTGGTGACTCCGGGCCCGGCGGTCAGCACCGCGAGCCCGGGCCTGCGCGTCAGCTTGCCGGTGGCCTCGGCGGCGAAGACAGCAGACGGCTCGTGCCGGACGTCGACGAGCCGCATGCCCGGTTCACCCTTGACGGCGGCGTCGTACATCGGGAAGACGTGGGCCCCGGAGAGCGTGAACATGGTCTCGACGCCATGAGCGGCTGCAGCCGCGACCGCATGGTCGCCGCCATGGCCCTCGCGGTAAGCCGGAGGTGTGAGTGCTGGGGTGCCGGCGGTCTCGTTCATACCTGCAGGCTACTGACGGGTAGCGGCGACCGTGAAGGGGTCCCTCGAGACTTGTCGGGTTCCGGAGCGGTCAGGACTCGCCGGAGGTACGTCGACCGGAGTACATCCACGGGGTGTACGTCGGGATGGCGCGCAGCAAGGCCAGCAGCAGGTCGGAGCGAGCCTCCGGCGGCTCGGCGAACGACACCTTGTCGTGGGACGGGGCGATGCCGATGGCAAGGTGGACGTGCAACGCGCGCAGGAACGCCGAGGTGTTCTTGGCTGCCGGGGTGGGCCAGGTGTGGTCGGTGAGGTGGCCGCGCGGCCTGGCCAGCGCCGCGGCCATCGTGGAGACCCATTCGTCGAGCTGCTCGGCGTCGACGAGATTACGATGCACGATCGACAGCGCCGCGTAGGCCAGTCGGTCGTCCTCGCCGTCCACGAGCACGGTGGGGGTCGGGGCCACCAGACGCTCGGCGATGACGTCGAGGAGCACGCCCTGGTGCAGCGCTTGCAGATGCCGCGAGGCGGAGAGCACGCTGATCAGGTCAGCCCCGTGGGCGACGGTGTGTGCCCAGCCCTTGCCCGGCACCCAGCCACGCAGGTCCTGCTCGCGGGTGTACCAGCCGATCGCTCGCTCGGCCCAGTTGAGGACGACGTCCACGGGCAGGATGCGGGCGACGTTGTCGCGCCGAACGCACTCGGCGAGGACGAGGGCCGAGAAGCTCCTGCGGAACACGGAGTCGTCGAGCGACTTCCCGAGGCCCACGACGAGTCCCTGGGCGATCGAGTCACCGAAGCTCACCAGGAGATCGTCGTAGATGCCCTCGCTCAACCAGGTGGCGAGAACTGGGCAGGCCGTTTCATCACGTTCGACCGGATTGGTCGAACCCAACATCGTGACCAGCTCGGCGGTCAACTCGTTCAACGGCCGATCATCCGGAACGGCCATATCGGACTCGAGCACCTGCTGCCAGAAACCCCGTGGCATGCCGCTCATCCTCGCACAAACCTGGCCTCGTTCAGCAAACCTGCACGGCGTCGTGCGCGCGTCGTTCTGGCTGGTGTCCGGAACGTCACACCACGTTGCCCTACGGTGGCTGAGTGCCCTCGCTCGATGACGTCGCCAAGGCTCACACGGACCTCGGAACGGACGACATCGCCTGGTTGCACCTGCTGATCGCAGACTGGCAGATCATCGCCGACCTGTCGTTCGCAGACCTCCTGCTGTGGTTGCCCGACCGCGAGGGGATCGGGTTCTGGGGCGGCGCCCAGATGCGCCCCACTACGGGGCCGACGGCCTTCGTCGATGACCTGGTCGGCTCCTTCGTGCCGCGGGGCCGGCGCCCGCTGCTCGACGCGGCGTACGACGACCAGCGGATCGCCCGTGAGGGTGACCCGGAGTGGCGTGACGACGTACCCGTGCGCGTCGAGACGATCCCCGTCGTCCGGGCAGGGTCCATGCTGGCGGTGATCGCACGCAACACCAACCTGCTGGGGGTGCGCACGCCCAGCAGGCTGGAGCTGTCCTACCTCCAGACCGCCGGCGACCTCACCCGCATTATCAGCCAGGGTGCCTTTCCCATCCCCAGCGAG
>JANLYC010000581.1:0-2633 GCA_031365435.1 Nocardioidaceae bacterium | reverse complement strand
GCGCGCTGCTTGTGGGTCCTCCCCCCTCGTTGGACTGCCGCCGTGATCACCGAGCGGGTGACTGCCGGGTCCAGCAGGGCCTCGCCCCGGGCCACGACCTGGATCGCGGCGATCAGCTGGTCCGGGGGTGCGTCCTTGAGGAGGAATCCGCTCGCGCCGGCGCGCAGGGCGTCGGCGACGTACTCGTCGGTGCCGAAGGTTGTCAGGACGAGCACCCGGACCTGCGTGTTGAGCTCGGCCACGATCCTCGAGGTCGCCGCGATGCCGTCGAGCACCGGCATCCGGATGTCCATCAGCACCACGTCCGGGAGCAGACGACGGGCCGCGTCGACGGCCTGGGCACCGTCGGCTGCCTCGCCCACGACGGTGAAGCCATCCGTCGCCTCGATCAGCTTCGCGAACCCCGCCCTCACCAACGCTTGGTCGTCACATACGAGCACGCGCAATGTCATCGGCCGCACCTCCCCGGGTCGGAAGGTGGACGTGGACCGCGAAGCCGCCCTCGGGCCGTGGGCCGGCCTCGACACTTCCTCCGAAGAGCGCCACTCGCTCCCGCATGCCCAGCAGGCCGAACCCCCGCGATCCGTCGCCCGTCGCGGCCTGGCCGTCGTCGGTGACCTCGATCCCGATCGTGTCGGGGTCGTAGCTCAGCAGGACCCGGGCGTGCGCGTCGCGTGAGTGGCGCAGCACGTTCGTGAGCGCCTCCTGCACGATCCGGTACGCCGAGAGGTCGATCCCGGTGGGCAACGGCCGGGACTGGCCGGACACCTCGAGCTCGACCGCGAGCCCGGCCGAGGACAGGCCCTCGAGCAGCCGCGGCACGTCCCGCAGGCCGGGCTGCGGGCCGAGGTCGTTCTCGACGCGCATCACCACCAGCAGCCGCCGGACGTCGTCGAGTGCGCCCCGGGCGGCATGGGCGATCGTGGCGAGCGTCTCTCGCGTGGACTCCGGCGCGTCCGGGGCCAGCTGTGCCCGCTCACCCTCGGCCTGGACGACGATCATGCCGAGCGCGTGGCCGACGATGTCGTGCAGCTCCCGGGCGACGCGCGCGCGTTCGTCCTCCACGGCCCGCTCGGCGTCGTGCCGGCTGAGCTCTTGGCGTCGACGCAGCGCCAGCCCGGCTGCCCACGGGATGACGACCATCAAGCCCAGGATGAACAAGAAGTTCCCGATGAACATCCAGGCGTCGGCGTTCTCCTCAAACGAGGTCACGAGCAGTCCGAAGGCAGCGGCCGCCGCCAGCTCGACCCACGCTCCCGCCCAGGTTGCGTGCCGGGCGCACGAGTAGGACACGAGCATCACCGCGGCGATCACCCAGAGGCGGCCGTCGAGCCACACCATGCTGGCGCCGGACAGCAGCATCAGGACGAGCAACGCGGATGAGACCGGGTGCAGCCGCCGGAACGCGAAGCAACCGGCGATGACGACCGCCCCCGCGGACTCTCCGAAGCGCTCCGCAACCGACAGCCCCAGGGGCGGCGTCAGCCCGATCTCGACCAGAGCGACGGCCGCGAAGCCGAGGCTCACCATCAGGTCGCTGCGGGCGGGACGGGCTCCCATGACCGAAGGCTAGACCTCCGAGCGTCGTCGATACTCGGTCTCCGGGTTGATTCCCCAGACCCGGTCTCCACCCGTGGTCTGAGGGCAGACTTCATGCCTGGGCCTGACGACCGCGCAGTCTCTTCGCTCCTACCGTCGTCGTCGCGGTCACCCATTCCGAGTGACCCGGATCCAGGAGCGAAGTCATGAACACACGCATCCGAACAACCGCGACCCTGATTGCGGGCCTTGCCGCCGGTACGGTCATCGTGCTGGCCGCGACACCCACCGTCGCCAACGTGCCCAGCGCAACCGCCGGAGCCTCCGGGCCGGCGACCGAGACGATGGTGCTTGCCTTCCCCTGGGAGGGCGGCCACCAGCGGTTCATCGACACGGGCAAGAAGGGCATCGGCCCCGGGGACCTCTTCCTCGGCGTCGGTATGCCGGTCCTGAACAACCGCACCGGTGAGCAGATCGGCACCAGCGATGCCGTCGAGCTGATCGTGTCCGGTCGCCACGACGGCACGGTCACCAGCCAGGGCACGCTCCGGCTACCCGGCGGACACATCGAACTCGACGGCGTCATCCGACACACGGACAAGCCCTCGCGGATCACCGTGACCGGCGGCACCGGACGCTACCTCGGCGTCGGCGGCCAGCTCACGCTCCTGCGGTCGGACCAGGACCGCAAGGTCGAGGTGATGAGGCTCGAGCTCGTCCACTGATCCGAGTCGGCTACCCCGTCACCACAGGTCAGTCGGTGAAGTTCAGGGACGACGGGTAGGCGCTCGAGAGAGGCAGCCAGATGTCCTCGTGCTTGAACATGAGCCGCACCCGGATGGTGTGGCCGGCGGCTACGGTCGCGTTGGAGCTGCCGACCGTGATCGTGCGCTGCTCCCACGTGGTCGTCGTGGTCCAGTTCTTCACGTTGACATCGACCGTCGAGGCCAGCAGGGAGCAGCCGAAGAGACCGTTGCAGTCGTAGACCCACGCGGCGTACGAGACGTCCTTGTCCTTTTCGCCATGGGTCGACGACCACAGGGTCATCGTGATCGGACCGTTGAGGCTGAGGCCGCCCGGCGGCACCGGATAGC
>JANLYC010000540.1:0-5560 GCA_031365435.1 Nocardioidaceae bacterium | reverse complement strand
TCCGGAGCCGCCGCCGCCACTCCCGCGGCTCGAACCGTGGCAGCAACTCGCGTGGATCGGTCTCATCGGTGGTCCGGTGCTGCTGCTCGCCGCGGTGCTTTTCTCGATCCAGCTCCCCACGTGGGTCACCATGCTCTCCGTGGGAGGCTTCATCGGCGGCTTCGTCACCCTGGTGGCCACGATGAACGACCGGGTGGACCCCGACGACCCCGACCACGGCGCCGTCGTCTGACGAGCCCACGCCTCCCGTGATCGCCCCTCTCGTCCTCGTCCTCGTCGTGCTCGGTGTCGCGGTGGCCGTCCTTGCTCTGGCCGACGTCGCGCGCAACCGCGAACCCGGCTGGGGTGCCGTCGGAACACTCGCGCTGCTCGAGGTCGGGCTTCTGGTGCAGTGCGTGCTGGGGTTCGTGGCCCTGTCCGACACCGACCGCGACGTGAACGGCCTGACGTTCTCGGCATACCTCGTCGGCACCCTGCTCGTGCCACCCGCGGCATTCTTGTGGGCGGTGACCGAACGCAGCCGTTGGGGTACGGCCGTGGTCGCGCTCGGCGGACTGGCGGTGCTCGCGCTCGAAGGCCGTCTCAACCAGATCTGGGGAGGCTGACGTGAGCGCCGCAGCGACCACGCGCACGGGTCCCGGGCGCGTCCTGGTCGCCGTCTACGCCTTGTTCGCAGTCGCCGCCACTGGTCGCTCCACGGTGCAGCTCAGTCTGAAGGCGAGCGAAGCGCCTGTTCCTTACACGCTGTCCCTGGTGGCCGCGCTGATCTACGTGACCGCGACCGTGGCACTGGTGCGTGGGACCCCTCCCTGGCGGCAGGTGGCCTGGATCGCGTGCACGACTGAGCTCATCGGGGTCCTGGTCGTGGGGACGGTCAGCGTGCTCGTGACCTTCCCGGACGCCACCGTGTGGAGCGACTACGGCATCGGCTACGGCTTCGTTCCCCTGGTGCTTCCGGTCTGCGGACTCTGGTGGCTGCGACAGACGTCGAAGAGGTCGACGGCTTCTCCGGCCGCCGACGACGAGTCGACCAGCGCGTCGCGTTGACCACCTGCCCGGCCGGACGTGGCGACCCCCTAGCCTGTGGCCCATGAGCACGCAGACGAGCGAAACCGTCGAGATCACCGGACACCTGATGGACAGCGGAATCCTGTCGATGGTGCTCAACGACATCCGCGACTACGGCGGCGACCATGTCGTCGAGAAGTTCGAACTCGGCCATGACGCAGGCGACACGTCATACGCGCGGGTCAAGGTCACGGCGGACGACGAGGAGTCGCTCCAGCGGATGTTGATGCGGCTGCAGACACGCGGCGTCAACCTCGTGGACCAGGGCGAGGTCACGGTGGCCGAGGCCGACCGCGACGGCGTGTTCCCGGATGGCTTCTACTCGACGACGAACCTCGAGACCAAGGTGCGCTACGAGGGGCGCTGGCTCGAGGTGCCCAACCCTGAGATGGACTGCGGGCTCATCCTCGACCTCGACGCCGGGTCGCCAGGCGTCTACACCCTGCCGATGTCCGACGTGAAGGCCGGCATGCTCGTCGTGTGCGGAGTCGCCGGAGTCCGCGTCACCACGCCGGCGCCGGCGGGTGGGACGGAGGCCGAGGTGTTCGGCTTCATGGAGTCCGACGTCTCGAGCGAGAAGCCGCAGACACTCCTGGTGCGGCAGGTCGCCGAGGGGATCAGAGAGGCGAAGGAGGCCGGCAAGCGCGTGCTGTGGGTCGGCGGCCCCGGTGTCGTGCACACGGGCGCCCAGCCGGCGATGGTCGCCATCGTCAACGCCGGGTTCGTGGACGTGCTCTTTGCCGGCAACGCGCTCGCGACACATGACATCGAGTCGACCCTCTACGGCACCTCTCTCGGCGTCGATCTGGCCCAGGGGCGCGGTGTGGAGCACGGCCACGAGCACCACATCAGGGCCCTCAACACGATCCGCAAGGCCGGCTCGATCGCGGCGGCGGTCGAGCAGGGCGTGCTGACCGGTGGCATCATGCACGCGCTGGTGACCCAGGGCAAGGAGTTCGTGCTGGTCGGGTCCGTGCGTGACGACGGTCCGCTGCCGGACGTCTACACCGACGTCCTCGAAGGACAGCGCGCGATGCGCGCGCAGATCGACAACGTCGGCTTCTGCCTGATGGTGGCGACCATGCTGCACTCGGTCGCGACCGGCAACATCCTGCCCGCCTCGATTCCGCTCGTCTGCGTGGACATCAACCCGGCGACCGTGGTCAAGCTCGCCGACCGCGGCTCGTCACACGCTCGAGGCATCGTCACCGACGTCGGGCTGTTCCTCGAGCAGCTGGCACAGGAGCTCGTCCCGGACTACAGCCGGCCGCGCTGAGCCAGCAGCGCCTCACGCGCGAGGTCGGCTGCGCCGATCAGACCGGCCCGGTTCCCGAGCTGGGCGCGGACGAGGCGCGCCTCGGGCCGGTAGCCGCGTCCGGTCAGCTGTGCGCGGTACGCCGCGACCGCGGGCACGATCAGCAGGTCCCCTGCATCGGCCACGCCTCCACCGATCACGAACACACCTGGGTCGAGCGCAGCGGCGAGGTTGGCGATCCCGACACCCAGCCAACGACCCACGCCCGCGAGCAGCTGCACCGCGAGCGGGTCGCCCCCCGTGGCCGCCTCTGTCACGAGGAGTCCGGTGATCGCGTCCTCGCCATCTCCGGCGAGCCCGATCAGCCCCGCGGCGGACTCGGACCCGGCCACGATGTGCTGCCGCGCCTCCCGGACCAGAGCGTTCGCGCTCGCGTACTGCTCCCAACAGCCCCGGTTGCCGCAGGGGCACGGGTGGCCCCCCTCGACGACCTGCATGTGGCCGAACTCGCCACCCAGACCGAACCGACCCCGGAACAGGCGACCGCCGAGAATCAGACCACCCCCGATGCCGGTCCCCAGCGTCACGCACACGAGGTCGGGCTCGCCCTGTCCGGCACCGAACCTGGCCTCGGCCCAGGCAGCGCAGTTCGCGTCGTTGTCGATCCAGGTCGGGAGCGCCACCCGCTGCTGTACTGCCTCCTGCAGGCGCTCATTGCGCCACGCGAGATGCGGCGAGAACAACACGGTCGATCGGGTCGCGTCGACGAAACCCGCGGCACCGACACCGACCGCCACGACCTGGTGTCGATCGGCCAGGTCGTGAACGACGTCCGCGATGGTGTCTTCTACCTCGGCCGCGCTGGTCGACGGTGTCTCCCGGATCACAGACTCGAGCACCCGGCCGTCCTCGTCGACAACGCCTGCCTTGACGACCGTGCCGCCGATGTCGAGACCGACCGTCAGCCGATCAGCCATCAGACCTCGGACCGCGCCAGTGCCGCAGCGCCGATGATCGCCGCCTCGTTGCCGAGCGAGGCGATCCGGATCTCGGCGTGTGGTCGGTTGTCCGTCGCGGGCAACGTCGCCTCAAACGCCCGCTTCGCCGGCCCGATGACGAGGTCGCCGGCTTCCGCGACCCCACCACCGATGACGATGAGCCCTGGATCCAGCACCGCGGCCAGGCTTGCCAGCCCCTCACCGAGCCAACGGCCGAGATCCGCCAGCAGCTCGATGCTCAGGGCATCGCCCGCACTCGCCAACCGGGTGATGAGCGGGCCATCGATGCGTGTCCGCTCACCGTCGGCCTCGCTCAGGAGGCGATCTCCAACGGCCACCCGCTCGCGAGCGAAGCGCACGAGCGCCGAGCCGCTTGCGTACTGCTCGAGGCAGCCACGCTGGCCGCATCCGCATGGATAACCCTCCGGTACGACGCGCAGGTGTCCGACCTCGGCTGCGATTCCGAACGTTCCCCGCACGAGGCCGCCGGCAGCCACGATGCCGCCACCCACGCCGGTGCCGATCGCCACCATGAGCAGGTCGTCGGCGTCCTTGGCGGATCCGTGGGTGAACTCACCCCACGCGGCCGCGTTGGCATCGTTCTCGACGACGACCGGAAGACCGAGCGCGTGCTCGAGGCGGTCGCGCAGCGGCAGGTCGCGCCAGGCCATGTTCGGGGCGAACAGCACGGTCGCCCGGTCGGCACTGATGAAACCCGCCGCGGAGATGCCCACACCCACAACGCCCTCGCGTCGATCGCGCAGCCGCGTCGTCACGTCGACAATCGCCTGCACCGTGGCGTCGGCGTCCACAGCGGGCGTCTCGACGCGTTCCTTGTCGATGATGCCCCCGCCCGCATCGACCACCCCCGCCGCAATCTTGGTCCCCCCGACGTCCACCCCGATCGTCACTGACATGGCGATCAGTCCTCGGGGGCGTCGAGATCGAGGTCGATCTTCTCGACCGGTTCGGAGGGATCTTGCTCGGGGTGGACGTCGAGGCCGTCCAGCAGGCCTTTGACCGCCAGCGCGAGCGACGTCGCGGCCGTCGCGAAATGCTCACGCACCTCTGGCGTGGTCGCCCTGGCCGCGCGCGCGACCCTGCACAGCGGACACCACTGGCACGCCGGATCAGGTGAACCCCCGTGGGCATGGTGCTCGCCGTGCTCGGCGCGGTCGTGGTCACCATGTTCGGCTGCCCAGCCCTGCACGACCGCGATCAGTTTGGCGGCCTCCTCGGCCAGCGATCCCACGGGTTCAGAGCTCATGGTGTTGCATTCTGTCCGATGGCGGCGTCGTCCGCGCCACCACCGTCGGCTTGAGCCGTCTTGCCCCGGCTGTCGCGCCCGATCGAGCGATCGGCACTCGTCGGGTCGAACCGGACGACGAGAGCGCCGTCGCGCATGGCGGCACCGGTCACCGCGGCCTTGCGCAGCACCGCCGGCAGCGCCAGCAAGCGACGGTAGGACCCCACCGTGACCACGAGGTCGTCACCGTGCCGGGACAGGTCGACGTCCTCACGGTCGGCGAACGGCAACGACAGGCGGAGCTCGACGCCTGACCCCGACCTGTAGACGTCGACCGGGTCCGGCCCGACGGGGGCAGCGAAGGGGTCATCCTCGCCATACAGGTCCGCTGCGAAGCCCGCCAGCTCGATCAGGCCGACCGGCTCGCTCGACCGATACGACGACCGCCACACGTCCAACGGCGCGAACGACGTCGACACCTCGGCCATGATCTCCGTCTGCGCAGCCACCCACCGTTGCCGCCACGGATCCGCGTCCGCCGTAGGAAAGATCCGGTTCACCACCACACCGTCGACGCGGTAGCCGTACAACGACAGCGTGGTCAACGAACGACGCGCCTCGGCGAGCACCACGGCTTCGGGAGTCAGCACCAGGCGGACCGAGGCCTCAGGCCCGCAGAGCAGCTCACGCACGTCGGCGAGGTCGGCGTGCAGTCGCTCGAGCGCGTCGAAGACCGAGTCGTGGGGCATCGGGACGCCTGCGGCGCGCGTCAACATCGGCTTGAGCACCTTGATCATGCGTCGTTCCATCGGCAGCACCCGGTCCATGTACCAGCCGAGCGCCTCGGGCAGCGCGAGGAGTCGCAACGTCTCAGCCGTCGGTGCGCAGTCGACGACGATGAGGTCCCAGCGTCCGGATTGTGCCTGGTCATTTTCAACACACCCAGCGACGACAGCATTGATGTCGTGCTGGAAGAAAACGACCAGCTGGAAC
>JANLYC010000509.1:0-7270 GCA_031365435.1 Nocardioidaceae bacterium | reverse complement strand
GCACGATCCCAACCGCATCGACCCCGGCAAGCGGCCGCGCTCGTCGATGTCTCCGACGATCGTGCTCCGGAACGGCGAGCTGAGGTTCGTGCTCGGCTCGCCGGGAGGCTCCACCATCATCACCACCGTGCTGCAGGTGCTCCTGAACCGGGTCGACTTCGGGATGACGCTCCCCGAGGCGATCCGCGCACCGCGGGCATCCCAACGCAACACCCCGGACGTGACGGCCGAACGCGCCTTCATCCGCCGGTACGGGTCGGAGCTCGGACGCTACGGGCACACGTTCGTGCCGCCCGGCGATCCCGGCACCTCAGCGGCCGAGATCGGTGCGCTCGAGGCCATCGAGGTGACCCGGTCCGGCCGCCTCATCGCCGCCGCCGAGCCGCGTCGGCGTGGCGGTGGCGACGCCGAGGTGGTTCATCGCTGACCGACCTGGCACGGTCCTGGGGCGGTGGACTGCGTCGCTTGGCGGCGACGGTCAGGTGCAGGTGCGGAGGATCATCCCGGCGTACACGCGCGCGCAGGTGACCAGGTCGTCCAGGCCGACGTGCTCGTCACTGGCGTGGGCATGGCGGGGCTCTCCCGGTCCGAACTGGACGGTGGGGATCCCGGCCGCGATGTAGTGCCGGAGGTCCGACCCGTAGGGCCCGCCGAGCACCGCCGGCCGTCGGCCCGTGTGCCGCGCGACCTCGTCGACGATGAGGTCGAGCAGCGGGTGGCCGAGTGCGAGCTGTCCCGGTGCGAAGCGGCCACCGGGCCAGGTCACGGTCGCTGGGTGGTCATGGAGCCACGGGTCACTGGCGCACGTTGACGCGACGGCGCCCTCGAAGGCGGCCATCGCCTCGGGGACGGTCTCGTCGATGCGGACGCCGTAACGTCCTTCGGCGACCAGCCGGTCCGGCACGGTGCTGGCCCAGTCGCCCGCGGACACGATGCCGACGGACAGCGACCACGGCAGCTCCAGGTGGTCGAAGTAGGGTGCCGAGCCGACGTTGCGGTCGGCCTCGAGATGGCGTAGCGCCTCGTGCACGACCTCGAACTTCTCGATCGCGCTGACGCCGCGCGAGCGCGTCGAGCCGTGCGTGGCCAGGCCCGTGACGACGATACGGAACGTCAGCGACCCTGCGTTGGCAGGGATGACGGCTTCGCCGGTCGGCTCCGCGCTGACGCAGGCCTCGGCCGTGTGTCCGCGGCGCAGCGTCGCGAAGGCGCCGAGCCCACCGTCCTCCTCGGCTGCCACGAGATGAACAGCGAACGGCCGCAGCAGGGGCCGGCCCGAACGGCGTACTGCATGCACGGCCGCGAGGATGGCAGCGACCCCGCCCTTCATGTCGCAGGCGCCGCGTCCCCACGCCAGGCCGTCCTCAACCCGCAGGACGAAGGGATCACCGTGCCAGCGGTTCAGGTCCCCGGGAGGTACGACGTCGGTGTGGCCGTACAGTGCGAGCGCCGGCGTCTCGCCGGTCGGTCCGAGCACGCCGACGCAGCCCAGTGCCGCCGAGCGCTCGACCTCCATCCCGGGGAAGTCCTGATCGCGGCTGGTGGCGGTGACGTCGATGTCCCAGAGGTCGACTTCGAGGCCGAGGTCTCGAAGGCGACGCGCACACCAGCGCTGCACCTCGAGCTCCCCAGGTGTGCCGTCTACGGAGGGAATCTGCACCAGATCACGAAGCGTCGTGACGAGCTCCTCGGCGTCGATCAGGTCGAGCACCAGGGTGTGGTCCTGCGGGTGCGGCGGCACGCACCGACTATCTCAGATCGACCAGCAGCAGCCCCGCCGCACTGATGGACGACGGGGCTGCTGGTTGTGGGGGCGGCAGGGCGGCAGGCGCTACTGGGTCAGCAGCGTCAGGCCGCTCCCGCTGAGTGCCTCGCCGATGCGCGTTTTTGCATCTGGATGAGCCTGATGCAACGTAATCGTCCGATTACGGATGGTCAAGGGGTGATTGCGGTTGAATCTCATGAGTCGCCCCGACCGGGAGACCGCGATGACGGGGCGGACTCGCCGCGCCACACGTCCGGCCGGCGTTCGGGTTTGCCATGATCAGGGCGTGACGTCGACCCTCCCGAACTCCGGGCACGGCAACCATGCGACGGCTCCCGACGCCGTCGTGGGGATCCTGCTCGCAGCCGGTGAGGGCCGGCGGTTCGGACATCCGAAGGCCTTGCTGCGGGACCCGACCGGAGAGACCTGGCTGGCGCTTTCAGCGCAGGCAATGCTCGATGGCGGCGTGCGTTCGGTGTATGTCGTCCTGGGGGCGTCGATGGAGGAGACCAGGGAAGAGGTTCCCGACTGCTGCGTGATCGTCGAGGCCGCTGACTGGGCCGAGGGGATGGGTGCCTCGCTGCGCGCCGGACTTCATGCTGTTGCACTGACGCCACCATCGGTCAGGGCTGCCCTGGTGATGCTGGTCGACACGCCTGGCGTGGGAGCCGACGTCGTCGCCCGACTGGTGCGGCAGGGGTCACCCTCGGTGCTGGCGCGAGCGTCGTACGACGGGGAACCCGGTCATCCGGTCCTGCTCGGCCGCGACCACTGGGGGCCGGCTCGCGAACAGGCTCACGGGGACGAGGGCGCGCGCCGCTATCTGCGCGGACATGACGTGACGCTGGTCGAGTGCGCCGACATCGGGTCGGGCCATGACGTCGACACCCCGGAGCAGCTTCGCTGAGTGGCCCTGAGGATCGGCGTCGCTGCGGAATACTCGACAGATGGCCCACACGCGCTGCTACCACGACGGAACGCTCGTCGACGAGGACTTCTCCCTCGATGACGTCTCCGAGCATCTGGAGCACGAGTCGGCGGTGGTGTGGGTGGACCTGTGCGCACCGACCATGCAGCAGCTGCAGCTCGTCGCCGACGAGCTGGGACTGCACTCCCTGGCCGTCGAGGATGCTGCGCACGGCCGGCAGCGGCCGAAGTTCGTCCGCTACGACAGTCATGAGTTCCTCACTGCGTATGCCGTCGACGTCGACGTCGAGAGCGGTGAGCTGGGCACGCGAGAGATCGCGGCGTTCATCACGCCGAAGGCGCTGATCACGGTCCGCCAGGACGAGGAGTTCCCCTTGGACGCCCTGGTCGCCCACTGGGACGAGCACGCGGAGCTGGCCACCCATGGCATCGGCGCACTCGTCTACGGGTTGCTTGACTTCATCGTGGACGGGCACTTCGACGCCGTGCAGTCCCTCGAGGACGCGATCGACGAGCTGGAGGACCTGCTCTTCGACGATGGCCGGCGCGACAACGAGGTCCAGCGGCGCAGCTTCGCGCTGAGGAAGAGCCTGGTCCAGCTGCGACGGGTCGTGCTGCCGATGCGCGAAGTCGTCAACTCGCTTATGCGCCGCGACGTGGACCTGGTCCGGAAGGAGCTGCTGCCGTACTTCCAGGACGTCTATGACCACGTCCTGCGCGTCACCGAGTGGACCGAAGGTTTGCGTGACCTCGTCTCGACCATCGTCGAGACCAACCTGACCATCCAGGGCAACCGGCTCAACATCATCACCAAGAAGGTGACGAGCTGGGCGGCCATCATCGCGGTGCCTACGGCCATCACCGGTTTCTACGGGCAGAACCTCCCTTACCCGGGCTTCAGCGTCGAGTCCGGGTTCTACACGTCGTCGGCCCTCATCGTCCTGCTGTCGGGTGGCCTCTACGTCGCCTTCAAGCGCTGGGACTGGCTGTGACTCGCCGGCCGCCGCTGGGCCAGGTCCTCAGGTCTCGTCCTGCTGCGCCAGGAGGCGCGTGGTTGTGTCGATGAGCAATGCTGGAGGTATGCAGACGCAGCCAGCGGCCCCCGTGACGTCCGCCGCCGACCTCTCGGAGCGCCTCGGCAAGACGGGTTACCTGACCGACGACGGCCTGGCCACGATCGGTTTCCTGGCGCTGGCCATGCACCGTCCCCTGTTGCTCGAGGGTGAGCCCGGAACCGGCAAGACGGCACTGGCTGAGGCGCTCGCCGAGGCCCTCGACCTCAACCTGATCCGGCTGCAATGTCACGAGGGCATCGATGCGAGCCAGGCACTGTACGACTGGGACTTCGCCAGACAGATCCTCCATCTGCGCACGGTCGAAGCCACCCACGGCGACGAAAGCGTCGACCAGAACGAGGTGGAGAAGTCGCTGTTCGACGAGCGCTTCCTGCTCGCCCGGCCCATCCTTCGCGCGCTTCAGGAGAGCCCGGTCGTGCTCCTCATCGACGAGATCGACCGCGCCGACGACGAGTTCGAGGCGTTCCTCCTCGAGGTGCTGTCGACCAACCAGGTGACGATCCCGGAGTACGGAACGGTGACGGCCGCGACGCCACCGATCGTGATCCTCACGTCCAACCGGACGCGTGAAGTGCATGACGCGTTGAAGCGCCGCTGTCTCTATCACTGGGTTGACCACCCCGGCCTCCAGCGAGAGGTCGAGATCGTCCGCCGCCGGTTGCCCGACGTACCCGTGGCGCTCGCCGAGCAGGTTGCGCACGCGACCAGCCGGATCCGTGCCCGCGACGACCTCGTCAAGCCGCCCGGCGTCGCCGAGACTCTCGACTGGGCCCGTGCCCTGCACACGCTCGGATGCACGGATCTCGATCTCGAGACGGCGGCGACGACCCTGGGGGCTGTGGTCAAGTACCGCGAGGATGCCGAACGGGTCCGGGCTGCACTGGAGAAGATTTTGACGTCATGACGTCCCCTGCCGAGACCTTGCCCGACGCCCGACATGACGTCGACGAGGTGCTGGCCGCGTTTGCAGCCGCGCTCCGCGCAGCCGGCGTGCCGGTCACGATGGATCGCACGCAGGCCTTCCTCGCCGCGGCCGCGGTCGTCGGTGCGGACGACCAGACCGGCGTCTACTGGGCCGGACGGGCGACCCTGTGCGGGTGTCTTGACGACCTCGACCGCTACGACCAGCTGTTCCTGGCGTGGTTCGGCGGGCAGGGACTCGTGGGCGGCAAGCCCCGTGAGTCCCCGCGTCGGACCGAGCAGGCCGACCTCGGTGGTGACGGGTCGGGCGACGACAGTGAGGGCCAGTCGGTCCTGCGCGCCGCGGCCAGCAGCACCGAGGTGTTGCGACATCGTGACGTCGCCGAGATGACGGCGGCTGAACGAGCCGAGCTGAACCGCCTGTTCGCGGCCCTGCGCCCTGTCCCGCCACGACGCTCGTCGCCGCGGCGCCGTCCGTCACGTCGTGGCGAGATCGACGCTCGTCGCACCCTCCGCGAGGAGCTCCGCCACGGCGGTGAGCCCGCGCGCCTGCGGTACCGCGACCGCACCACCCGGCCTCGCCGGATCGTCATCCTGGTCGACGTGTCGGGGTCGATGGGGCCGTATGCCGACAGCTTGCTGCGCTGGGCACACGTGGTCACGAGCGCCAACCGTGCGCGCACCGAGGTGTTCACGATCGGAACCCGGCTCACGCGCGTCACCCGCGCGATGAGGCTGCGTGACGGCGACCGTGCGCTCGAGGCCGCGGGTCAGTCGGTCCCTGACTGGTCGGGCGGCACCCGGCTGGGCGAGGCGCTGCAGGCGTTCCTGGACCGTTGGGGGCAGCGCGGCGTGGCCCGCGGCGCGGTGGTGGTCATCCTCAGCGACGGGTGGGAGCGCGGCGACAGCGTCCAGCTCGGAGCACAGATGCGCCGTCTGCACCGGCTCGCGCACCGAGTGGTCTGGGTCAACCCGCATCAGGGCAAGACGGGCTATGCGCCGGTCCAGGGGGGAATCGTGGCGGCTCTGCCGTTCGTTGACGCCTTCATCGCCGGCCACAGCATGGCGACGTTCGAGCAGGCCCTGGAGGTGATCGCGGATGCGTGACGTCCTTGAGCAGCTGCTGCCGTGGTGGCGTGACGGCCGGTCGGTCGGTGTCGGGACGGTGATCGCGACGTTCCAGTCGGCACCGCGGGCCCCGGGCGCGGCCATGCTGGTCGGGCCTGCGGGGGAGGCCGTCGGCTCGGTCTCGGGCGGCTGTGTCGAGGGCGCCGTCTACGAGCTCGCCGAACAGGTACTCGCCGATCGCGTTCCGGTGCTGCAGCGGTATGGCGTCAGCGATGACGACGCGTTCGCGGTCGGTCTGACCTGCGGCGGCATTCTCGACGTCTTCGTGGAGGTGATCGACCAGCGGACCTTCCCCGAGCTGGGTCAGGTCGCGGCGGACATCGACTCCGGCCAGCCGGTCGCGGTCGCGACTGTGGTCGCGCACGCTGACCCGTCGTGGCTCGGGCGGCGGCTCGTGATCCGTCCGGAGGGCCATACCGACCCGGTGCAGGGCACGCTCGGGTCCGGTCGAGCGGACGATGCCGTGGTGGCCGATGCGCGCGGTCTGCTCGCCGTCGGCCGTAACGAGACCCTGCACTACGGGCCGGACGGACAGCGCCGGGGCGAGGGGATGTCGGTGTTCGTCTCGTCATACGCGCCGAAGCCGCGGATGCTCGTCTTCGGCGCCATCGACTTCGCGGCCGCCGTGGCCCGGGTGGGGTCGTTCCTGGGGTATCACGTGACGGTCTGTGACGCGCGCCCGGTCTTTGCCACGGCCACCCGGTTCCCCGAGGCGGACGAGGTCGTGGTGAAGTGGCCGCACAAGTACCTCACCGAGGAGGTCGAGGCCGGACGCATCGACCCACGCACGGTGCTCTGCGTGCTCACGCATGATCCGAAGTTCGACGTGCCCGTGCTGGAAGTGGCGTTGCGGCTCCCCGAGGTGGCGTACATCGGAGCCATGGGTTCCCGGCGTACCCACGACGACCGGCTCAAGCGGCTCGAGGAGGCCGGACTCACCGCTGCTGAGATCGCTCGGCTGTCGAGCCCGATCGGCCTCGACCTCGGCGCACGGACGCCCGAGGAGACGGCGATCAGCATCGCGGCCGAGATCATCGCGCTGCAGTGGGGCGGCAAGGGTGAGCGCCTCATCGAGGTCGAAGGGCCCATCCACCACCCCAGCTCCTGACTGCGAGGTTGTGCAGGGCCGAGCGTTGGTGTGAGCTGCACAGCCTCCCGTCCGTCGAGCGGCGAGGTTCAGGCAGCCGGGAGCGTCTGTCGTGCTGGGTGGGTGCCGGTGTGGTCGACGTGGTAGTAGCGGCCGTGCGGGGTGCGCCACACGAAGACGCCGCTGAACGGTTGAGCCACTTGCCACCTGCCGTGGGTCTTGATCCGGTGGTGGGTCCGGGTCAGGGGTCCGAGGTTGTCGAGCCTGGTCTGGCCCGGTGGTCCACCGGTGTCGGGTGGCCGGTAGGGGATGGTGTGGTCGAGGTCTCCGGTCCGGCGAGTGGACCCGGCGTAGGGGAAGCAGTCG
>JANLYC010000480.1:0-1707 GCA_031365435.1 Nocardioidaceae bacterium | reverse complement strand
ACAAGTCTGCAGAGTCGGCGCCGGCACTCATCGAGTTGCTCGACGTTCGAGCGCTGCCGCGTCGAGCACCTCGATCCGCCCACGACCGACCTTGATCAACCCTTGCTCATCGAGCCGTTGCAGCACCTGGTTGATGGTCGGTCGGCTGGCACCGACCAGTCCGGCGAGGTCGTCCTGGGTCACCGGGATGACCGTGGTCGGCCCGTCGTCCGCGTAGATGTCGCACAGGTCGACAAGGCGGCGGTAGACCCGACGGTCCACACCGACGTACAACGCCTCGAGCAGCCGTTGGCTCAGCCGATCCACGCGTTCGGTGAGCAGGCTGATGACCAGCTTCTCGATCGACGGGTGCTCCCGGCACAGCGCTTCGAAGTCCGCCCCCGACACCGTGAGGGACTCGACAGGTTCCCAGGCGACCGCCGTGGCCGTACGACGGTGTTCGCGGCCCATCGCGCCGAGTTCGCCGAAGGCATCACCGGGCCGCAACACCGCGAGGGTGAGCGTTTCGCCTGACGGCGTGGACACGCGGATGGCCACCCGACCGCTCCGGATCAGGTGCATGCAATCCCCGGGGTCGTCTTCGTGGAACAGGACCTCACCTCGGGCGTACCGTCGAGGGCGCGCTGCCGCGATCACGCGCGCCTGGTCGTCCGGTGACAGCGGTGCCAACAAGGGCCATTCCACTTCGTCAGTGAACCACAATTGAGCGTCCACTTAGGCCAGACTGTGGCCATGACGACTCCCTCCCCGGAACTCGCTGCTCTGCTCGTCCGCATCGGAAACGTCGCCGGGAGCGCCGCGCGACCCACGTCGTTGGCGCGAGAGCTGAAGCGGGCAGCCGCCGGAGTCCGTGGCCTGTTCAACGCGGCTGCATGTTCCGTGGCTCTGGTCGAGCCCGACGGCGAGAACCTCCGGTTCGCCGCTTCCGACGGGGCCGGGGCCGCGCTGATCACCGGTGTGCAGCTGCCGATCGGCAAGGGCATCGCGGGCTGGGTCGTGATGTCCGGGCAGGGCATCGCGCTCGGCGACGTCCAAGGTGACTCGCGGTTCGCCCGCGAGGTGGCCGAGGCGACCCAGTACGTCCCCGACAGCATCCTCGCTGTCCCGCTCATGGACGAGCAGGGAGCGGTCCTGGGAGTGCTCGAGGTGCTTGACCCGGCGTCAGGTTCGGGCGACACCGGTCACCTGCTCGACCTCCTCGGCACGATGGGCGACCAGATCTCGTCGATCGTGACGTTGGCGCAGGTGTACGACCAGCTCGGTGCCGCATTGCTGCGCTCGATGAGCGAGGCCGAGGATGCTCAGTCGTTCGGCGCCGTGCTCGACGAGCTCGCCGGCCCCGATGACGAAGGACAGCTGGCGGCGCTCGCCTCCACGTTCCACGAGCTGGCGAGCCTCGGGCCGGAGGCCGCGCAGCTCGCCCAGCGTGTCCTGGCTGAGGTTGCGGCGTACGCCAGGAGCCGGCGTTGAGCGGTCCCGCCTGGTCGGGGTCCTTCGAAGCCGACCGCCTCTCGACCGTCACGTCGTTGCCCTTCCCGGGTGACGCGCGCGCGTGGGCCTTCGAGGGCGCTACCGGACGTGGGATCAAGGTCGGCATCATCGACAGCGGAGTCGACGGGTCTCACCCTCGCGTCGGCGGCCTCGCAGGCGCGGTCTCCATCGAGATCCAGCCTGACGGGACGACGTTGCCGGTCGAGGGTGAGCACG
>JANLYC010000479.1:0-3388 GCA_031365435.1 Nocardioidaceae bacterium | reverse complement strand
GCGGGGGCCGCCGCCGGGGCGCGGGGCCGGGGCCCCCCCGCGCCACCGACGGCTCCCCTTGGAGTCCCCTGTGTGGCCAGCTCTGGCCCTGCCATGGGGGTCAGTCTGCTGCGCCGCGGCAGCGCGTGCATCTGGTTTTCGCAAACGAGGGCGAGTCGTCCCGTATGTCTTGCGTCTCGTGTCAGATACCAGTCCCGATGGCCTGCTCCCGAAGGGATCTGCGGTGGCTCTCGAGGGCCACCAGCTCACCGAACATGCGGTTGTAGTCCGCGGTCTGGGTCACCGGGTTCATCCGCTGGAGCGTGGACTTCACCCGGTCGATACGGCGCAACGCGGTCAGCTCACGAAGGCGGACCACGTACGCCGACACGACCGTCTCGTCGATGTCGCCGTTGACGTGAAGCGGTTCGACGGACAACGCAGACACCAGGCTTGTCAGGGGCGGCGCCAGCGCCTCGAGGAGAGCCTCGGGTCCCGAGGCCTCGGGACCACCTTGGCTCACGACGACCTCGAAGATCTGGCGGTAGTACGGGTGCACGAAGTCGTCGCCCTCGACGTCGTCCCATGACGTGGCGGTGACCTTCGGATGTTGGAGCGCAAGCTTGAGCACGTCGCGTTCGATCGAGAACCGCCGCTCTCGCGGGTCGGGTATGTCGGTCGACCTGGCGCGCCCTGCCGCTCCTCCCGCCGCCGACTCGGGGGTGGACGGCGCCGGACCGGCTGCAACCCGAGCCGAGCCACCGGATGCAGCCCGGCCGGCGGCGCGCTTCACCTCGGCCCGCACACCGTCGATCTCGACGCCGAGCATGCCGGCGAGCTCGCGGATGAACGCCTCGACCTTCGACCGGTCCCGGATCGCCGCGACCAGCCGGGCGGCCTCCCGGGTGGCGTCGACGCGGGAGTCGGCCCGGTCGAGGTCGTACTTGGAGACGACGTTGCTGAGCACGAAACGATAGAGCGGGACCCGGCGAGCGACGAGCTCGCGGACAGCCGCGTCACCCTCGGCCAGCCGCAGGTCGCACGGGTCGCGGCCCTCCGGCTCGATCGCGACATACGTCTGGCCGACGAACTGCTGGTCGCCCTGGAACGCCCGCAGCGCCGCCTTCTGCCCCGCCTCGTCGCCGTCGAAGGTGAAGATGACCTCGCCCCGGAACTCGTCGTGGTCGAGCAGCAGCCGCCGCAGGATGCGGGTGTGGTCCTCGCCGAAGGCGGTCCCGCACGTGGCGACCGCGGTCGTCACGCCCGCCAGGTGGCAGGCCATCACGTCGGTGTAGCCCTCGACGACGACCGCCTGGCTGCTCCGGGCGATCTCCTTGCGGGCCAGGTCGACGCCGTACAGCAGCTGGCTCTTCTTGTAGATCGAGGTCTCGGGAGTGTTGAGGTACTTCGCCTCGACGCGGTCGTCGTCGAAGATCCGCCTGGCACCGAAGCCGACCACATCTCCCGACAGCTCACGGATCGGCCACAGCAACCGGCCGCGGAACCGGTCGTACGGACCGCGGTTGCCTTGCGCGACGAGTCCGGCCGCAGACAGCTCGTCGTCGGAGAAGCCGCGGCCACGCAGGTGGCCCAACAGCGCCTCGCCCCCACGTGGGGCGAAGCCGATCCCGAACAGGTCGGCCGCGTCCTTGTCGAAGCCGCGCTCGGACAGGAACTGCCGGCCAGGCAGCGCATCAGCGGTTGCGAGCTGCTCGGCGTAGTACGCCGCTGCGACCTTGTGCGCCTCGATGAGGCGGACCCGCTGGCCACGCTGGCCCTGGTCACGCCGGGCACCTGTCACACCCTCGTCGACATACCGGAGCTGGACGCCGTAACGGTCGGCGAGCCGTTCGACGGCCTCGGTGAACCCGACACCTTCGACCTTCTGCACGAACGTGAGGACGTCGCCGCCCTCGCCACAGCCGAAGCAGTGGAAAAATCCTCGCGCGACGTTGACGTTGAACGACGGGGTTTTCTCGTCGTGGAAAGGGCAGAGCCCCTTCATCGACCCGGAGCCGGCGTTCTTGAGCGTCACGTGGGACGAGATCACCTCGTCGATCCGGGCGCGCTCGCGCACCTGCGCGATGTCGTCCTCCCTGATCCGTCCAGCCACGTCGCGAGTCTACGCACCCGCGGTCAGGGCCCGATGCCTGTCCACAGCACTCAGGTCCGTCAGCGACGCGACCTGGTCGATGACGACCCGACGGCGGGCGGCGTCGTCGGTCGCGTCGGCGAAGTCGTCGCGGAACATCGGTTCGAGCGTCCTCGGTGCGCCGGCCCAGATCGCGTCGACCAGCTCGGCGATGAGCGTGCGTTGGTGGTTCAGCGCGGCGACCCGGTCGTCGGCCTTCATCACCAGGTGGGCCGCGATCCCCTTGAGGAGCGCGATCTCGGTGGCCACCTCCCAGGGGACCATGATCCGGCCGGAGTAGCGCACGATCGGCCGCTCGAGTCCGGACAGCTCGACCGCCTGCTGTACCTCACTGCAGAACCGGTTGATGAGCCGGCTCGTCAGGTTCTTCAGGCCGGCGAGGTGCCTGCGGCTGCCGTCGTATGCCGTCTGCGGCCACGGGTCGAGCCCGGTCAGCCGGCCGAACGCCGCTTCGAGCTCGTCGGCCGTGGTGTCCGGCGCGTACCAGTCCTGGACCGTTGCCCAGACCTCGGCGCGCAGACCGGGGTCAGCCAGCGTGGCGAGGTCGATGCGGCCCGCCACGATGCCGTCCTCCACGTCGTGGACGCTGTAGGCGATGTCGTCGGCGAGATCCATGACCTGCGCCTCGATGCAGGTCTTGCGGCTCGGCGCGTCCCCGCGCATCCAGTCGAACAACGGGCGGTCGTCCTCGTAGACACCGAACTTGCGCACGGCCCGTGGCAGCCCGTCGGCATGCCGTCCGGCCGGCACGGGCGCGTCCGCGAGCGGCCAGGGGTACTTGGTGGCGGCGTCGAGGACGCCGCGGGTGAGGTTGAGCCCGAGACTCTGGCCAGGTCGGCCGTCCGGTTCGTCGGCGCGGAACGTCTTGGACTCCAGCCTGGTGAGCAGCCGGAACGTCTGCGCGTTCCCCTCGAACCCGCCGATGTCGTCGGACAGCTCGGCCAGTGCACGCTCACCGTTGTGGCCGAACGGCGGGTGGCCGAGGTCGTGGGCCAGGCACGCCGCCTCGACCAGGTCGGGGTCGCAGCCCAGGGCCACGGCCACGTCGCGGCCGACCTGGGCGACCTCGAGAGTGTGGGTGAGGCGGTTGCGGGTGAAGTCGTCGGTGGACGGTCCGACTACCTGGGTCTTGGCTGCCAGCCGGCGCAACCCGGCCGAGTGCACGATGCGCGCGCGGTCGCGTTCGAACGGCGTACGGACGGACTCACTCGGCTCCGGGAGGAAGCGCTCGACGTCGGCTGCGGCGTACGGCGGTCG
>JANLYC010000451.1:0-3642 GCA_031365435.1 Nocardioidaceae bacterium | reverse complement strand
TCGAGGTGCGCGAGCTGTTGTCGGAGTACGAGTACGCCGGCGACGACATCCCCGTCGTGCGCGTTGCTGCTTTCCCCGCGCTGAACGGCGACGCGAAGTGGGGCGAGTCGATCGTCGAGCTCATGGCGGCCGTGGACGAGCACATCCCGCAGCCCGAGCGCGACACCGAGAAGCCGTTCCTCATGCCTGTCGAGGACGTCTTCACGATCACCGGCCGTGGCACCGTCATCACGGGTCGTATCGAGCGTGGTGTCGTCAAGATCAACGAGACCGTCGACATCATCGGTATCCGCGACGAGAAGCAGACCTCGACCGTGACCGGCATCGAGATGTTCCGCAAGCTGCTCGACACGGGCGAGGCGGGCGAGAACGTCGGTCTGCTGCTCCGTGGCACGAAGCGTGAGGACGTCGAGCGCGGCATGGTCGTGATCAAGCCCGGCTCGACGACGCCCCACACGAACTTCGAGGCGAACGTCTACATCCTGTCCAAGGAGGAGGGCGGCCGCCACACGCCGTTCTTCAACAACTACCGCCCCCAGTTCTACTTCCGCACCACGGACGTGACGGGTGTGGTGACGCTCCCCGAGGGCACCGAGATGGTCATGCCCGGTGACAACACCGAGATGTCCGTCGAGCTGATCCAGCCGATCGCCATGGAAGACGGTCTGCGCTTCGCCATCCGCGAGTGCGGCCGCACCGTGGGCGCCGGCCGCGTCACCAAGATCGTCAAGTAAGGCGCGCAACCCGCACCTCACCGAGATCACCGCAGCGGCCCCGAACTCCTCGAGTTCGGGGCCGCTGTCGCGCGCATGGTTCAATCGTTCATGGCTGTTGGCTCGAACTCGAAGAAGTCCACCGGCGCGGGCGGGCGGGACGAGACAGAGGCGGAGCGGCTGGACCGTGAGTACGGCGAACTCCTCCAGGAGATGCGCGTGCTGCAGGCCGGTGTACAGATTCTGTTCGCCTTCCTGCTGACCCTCGCCTTCTCCAGCGGTTTCACCAAGATCAGCTCGTTCGAACGGGACATCTACGTCGGCACGTTGATCGCGGCGACGCTCGCGGCTGCGTGCATCATCGGTCCGGTCCCATTCCACCGCGTGGTGTTTCGTCGTGGCATGAAAGCCGACCTGATCGTGGCCACGACCCGCTACGTGACAGTCGGCCTGACCTTGCTGCTCATCGCGATGATCGGTGCCGTGCTCCTGGTCCTCGATGTGCTCGTCAGCCAGGGCTTGGCGTTCGCCATCACCGGTCTGCTGGCGGGTGTCTTCGTCGTCCTGTGGCTCCTCGTTCCGTACTACGCCCGGGCGAAGGAACCCAACGACGATGAGGACGAGATCGTGTCCTGATCTCGAACCCGCACGGGCCCGGCTTTGCGCCGCTGCTCGATTTGGCAGGGCCGGAGCGATCTGGCAGACTATCGGGGTTGCTCAGGCGGGGACGCCGGGGTCGCACCAGCAAGTGTCCGCCGCGTGCGGGCCGGGTGCACCGAACCGGAGTCGCCGCTCAAGGCCGATGTTCTGTGGGTTTGCTCCAGGACCGTGGGCCCTACAACTCCCAGCACGACGATCGACGAGATCTGCGGTGTGCCGTGTGGCAAGCACGCGACACGCCCGACCTCGGGGGTCGGACAACTGGGACTCGACGTCCTCCCGGGCTGCGAGATAGACCACCGATGTACGAGTAGAAGGACGAAGCGAGAGCATGGCGGGACAAAAGATCCGCATCCGGCTCAAGGCCTACGACCACGAGGTCATCGACGCGTCGGCGCGCAAGATCGTCGACACGGTGACGCGTACTGGTGCGAAGGTCGCGGGCCCGGTGCCGCTTCCTACTGAAAAGAACGTGTTCTGCGTGATTCGTTCACCGCACAAGTACAAGGACAGCCGCGAGCACTTCGAGATGCGCACCCACAAGCGTCTCATCGACATCATTGACCCGACGCCGAAGACGGTCGACTCGCTCATGCGACTCGAGCTGCCGGCCGGCGTCGACATCGAGATCAAGCTCTGAGGGGTACGACACCAATGAGCACAGACAACATGACCACAGGACGCGCCGTCCGAGGTCTGCTGGGCACCAAGCTCGGTATGACCCAGCTCTGGGACGAGAACAACCGCGTCGTGCCCGTCACGGTCATCGAGGCCGCGACGAACGTCGTCACGCAGGTGCGCGCCACCGACACCGACGGCTACTCAGCCGTCCAGCTCGGCTTCGGCGAGATCAAGTCGTCGAAGGTGACCAAGCCGCGGGCAGGGCACTTCGCCAAAGCCGGTGTGACCCCTCGTCGTCACGTGGCCGAGATCCGGACTTCGGACGCTGCCGACTTCAGCCTGGGCCAGGAGCTCGGCGCCGACATCTTCGCCGCGGGCGAGCTGGTCGATGTCACGGGCACCAGCAAGGGCAAAGGGTTTTCAGGCGTCATGAAGCGGCACGGCTTCTCAGGCGTCGGCGCCTCTCACGGTGCCCACCGCAACCACCGCAAGCCCGGCTCGATCGGTGGTTGCGCCACCCCCGGTCGCGTCTTCAAGGGCATGCGGATGGCGGGCCGGATGGGCAACGACACCGTCACGACCCAGAACCTCACCGTCCACTCGGTCGAAGCTGACAAGGGCCTCATCCTCATCAAGGGTGCGATCCCTGGGCCCCGCGGCACCGTCGTCGTCGTCCGCAGCGCGGCCAAGGCGAAGGGAGCCGTCAAATGACCACGATCGACATCCTCGACGCGAAGGGCGCCAAGTCCGGCAGCGTCGACCTGCCGGCTGAGATCTTCGATGCGCAGGTCAACATCCCCCTGATCCATCAGGTCGTCGTCGCCCAGCTCGCCGCCGCCCGCCAGGGCACGGCTGACACCAAGAGCCGGGGCGAGGTGGCCGGCGGTGGCCGCAAGCCTTACCGCCAGAAGGGCACCGGTCGTGCCCGGCAGGGCTCGATCCGGGCTCCGCAGTTCGCGGGCGGTGGCGTTGTCCACGGCCCCACCCCGCGGGACTACCACCAGCGCACCCCCAAGAAGATGAAGGCGGCCGCTCTGCGCGGTGCGCTGTCCGACCGGGCCCGCGACGGTCGCGTCCACATCGTCGAGAGCATCGTCGAGGGCACGGCATCCACCAAGGCTGCACTCGGCGTCATCGCGCGTCTCACCACGCGACCGCGCACGCTGGTCGTGCTGGAGCGTGGCGACGACCTGACCTGGCTCAGCCTGCGCAACCTCGACACCATTCACGTGCTCACCGTCGACCAGCTCAACACGTATGACGTGCTGCTCAGTGATGACGTGGTCTTCACCAAGGGCGCGTACGACGTGTTCGTGGCCGGTCCGACGACCGGCAAGGCCGTCAAGGCCGTGGCCACCTCGACCGAGGCTGAGCAGCAGGCGCCGACCACGGTCGAGTCGTCGAAGCCGACCACCAAGAAGGCTGCCGCCAAGAAGGCTGCCAAGGCTGCCCCGACGGCCGAGCCCCTGGACGTGGAGGCGACCGCCGAGGCCGCCGCACTCCTTGCTACCCCGGCGGACGCGGACGCCGCCATCGACGCGGACGCCACTGCCGGCGCCCCCGCCAGCGACCTGCAGGACGAGGTCGAGGTCGAGCTGGACGCCGACGGGCAGCCCACTGCAGCCACCGTGCCCAGCTTCGGCGTGCT
>JANLYC010000372.1:0-9042 GCA_031365435.1 Nocardioidaceae bacterium | reverse complement strand
TGGTGGCTGTGGCCTTCGGTGTCGTCGTCTTCGGCGTCGGCGAAGTTCTTGTGGTGGTGGCTGTGGCCTTCGGTGTCGTCGTCCTCGGCGTCGGCCCAGTTCTTGTGGTGGTGGGCGTGGCCTTCGGTGTCCGCCTCTGCGTGCCGATGCTGCTCTTGGACCTCGGCGTCGTTATCGGGCGTATCGACGGTGTTGTCGTGCTCGTTCATGATGTTCTCCTGATCATCTTCCGAGGAGGGTCCTCGAATAACCTCGATACTGACGCTCGTGAGCTCGTATGACTGTCGTGTCGCTGACAAAAGAAGTGAAGCATCGCCAACAGGCCGCGTCTATGCCTTTTCACCGTCTTCGGTCGCCGCCAGCGCGGCCCGGGTCAGCTGTCGTGAGGGGTGCGTGCGCCGCAGGCGGGACGACGCGCCGTCGAGAAGGGCCGACGACGGGGTTGCCTCGGTCAGCGCTGCGATGAGGGCGGCACCCCCGATCCGGAGGAGCTCGGAGTCGGTCCGGGTCGTGACCGTGGCCGTCCGCGGGATCTCCTCGATCAAACCGATCTCACCGAAGAAATCGCCGGCCCCGAGGTCCGCGAGCGGCACCTGCTGGCCCTCGCCCTCGGAGGCGACACTGAGCCGACCGCTCACGACGACGTAGAAGTCGTCGGCCGGCTCTCCTTCGGTCACCACGGTGTGGCCGGCGGGGACGAGCTCGGTCTGCGCGGTCCCGGCCAGCTCCTCGATCGCCCCCTCCGACGTGGCGGAGAACAAGTCGCAGTCGGCCAGCAGCCGCACCTTTGGCGCCAACGCCTCCCGGCGAGCCACGGACGCACGATCCATGGTCGTCAGCGCCGGCAGACCCAGCAGACAGAGAGCGGGCACGCCGGCGCTGAAGACCCAGATCGCGCCGTCGAGCCCGACAGCTGCCACGATCGGCGGTGCGACGACGGCACCCACGATGACGGCGAGCAGGCTGAGCGAGCCGAAGGCACCGAACACCCGGCCCAGGAGCTCCCTCGGCAGTGCCCGTTGCAGAGCCGTGACCGCCAGCACGTCGACCACGACGCTGCCGAACCCCCGGACCACTTCTGTCGCGAAGCCGACCACAGGGCTCGACAGAACCAGGAACGCCAACGTCGGAAGGCAGTAGGACACCGTGAAGATCAGGATCACCAGGCCCAGTCTCGGCAGCCGTTCGAGTCGGGTGACCACGGCAGCAGCCAGCACACCGCCCGCACCGAGACCGGCCAGCAGGTAGCCATAGCCTTCGGAACCCGTCTCGAAGATATCCCGGGAGAACAGCACGAGCAGGACGCTGTCGGCACCGAACGCAAAGGTCGCGATCAGACACGCGACGACCAGGACCGAGGCGGTCGCAGACGAGACGATGGCTCTGATCCCCACCGTCATCTGGCGTAGCGTGCTCAGCTCACCGCCTTCGGTGACGTCGACCGGTTGGCTGCGTGTGCGAATCCTGGAGACCAAGGCAGCGGATCCGAGGAACGTCAGCGCGTTCAGGCCGATCGCGATCGGGGCCGGGCCGAGGAGCAGGATCACCGCTCCGATGCCGGGCCCGGCGATGACGCAGATGTTGTCGATGGAGTTGCGCAGTGCGTTGGCGGACCCGAGATCCCGTTCTCCTACGAGAAGGGGCGTCATGGCAGCCACGGCCGGTTCATAGGCGGTTCCGATGGTGGACGTTGCCGCCGCGGTCGCCACGGCGACGGCGACGGGAACATCCAGCGCGGTTTCGATGGCCAAGGCGCTCATGGTGACGAAAGCCAGGCTGTCCAGGGTCACCAGCAGTCTGACCCGCTCGAAACGCTCGGCGATCACACCGCTGTACGGGCTGAAGAGGAGGGCAGGCACGAACCGGAAGACCGTCGATGCGCCCACCCACGCGGCCGAGCCGGTCTGCTCGTAGATCCACACGACGAGCGCGACGTTGTAGGCCCAGGAACCCGTGATCGACAAGGTGGCTGCGCTGATCAGCAGGCGGAAGTCACGGTGCTTGAGGCTTGCGGTCAGCCCGGTACCGGCCCTCATCGAAGGCAGCGTCCCATGGCAGCATCTCCGCATCTCGGCCGAAGTCCTCGCATGCTAGCGCGGACACCGTCCGGACGTCTTGCTCCGTCAGAGCTCAGCCTTCGAGGTCACCCCGGACCGGGCGGAGGCTCTGCCGACCTCCGACCGACGTGACGGGTGCAGGGGCAGAACGAGCACGGCGAGCGTGGCGAGCCAGGCCGACGCATAGAGCAGGCTGGTGAGCACGTCGGTCAGGTGGTGGGCGCCCTGGTAGAGACGCGCCAGCAGCACCCACACAGGAAGGGCCAGGAGCGGCGTCACCCACCAGCGGCCTGCCCTGGCGTAGGTCCACGTGAGGACGACGACGCAGCCATACAACGCGGTTGCCGTTCCCACGTGCCCGGACGGGAAGCTGTGGGTCGGGACGAGACCCGGGTCGAGGATCTGGACAGGCGGCCGCGGCCGGGGATCGACGGTTGACGCGACGAAGTAGATGCCTCCGAGTCCGGCCGTCGCAAGAGCGACGAAGATCGCCGGAACGATGCTGCGTGTCCAGATGGCGAATGCGATCGCGACGACCGGAGCAGCGAAGAGTGAGACGACGGTCTCACCGAGCAGGGTGCCGATGTCTGCCACCCCGTCGAGATTCGACGTGCGCTGGTCGGCGAACCAGCGGGCCAGGTCGTTGTCCGGTGGTCCGACCGAGCTTTCGAAAGGATGTGTGATCAGCCACCCCACCGCGACGACGACCGCGAGGATGAGGAGCCACGCGGTCACGACGAGAACGGCCGTGCGACCGAAGGATCGAGCTGCTCTGGCGCTGTCGGGTGCGCTAGACACGTCAGAAGACATGCGGTCATTGTGGTGCGGCGCGGCCCGGTGCGCATCCCGGGGCAGCGCGTGGCTGAGTCGTAGTGGTCAGAGCCCGGAGGTTCTGGTCAGGTTCGGTCCTGCGCCTCCGCGTCGGCCACGCCCATCGGGATCCGGGCGTCGACGTCGTACGCGGTGACGACGCCTTCGCTGTTGCGCCGGGGACGGCCGAGGGTGAGGTCATCGACAACCCACTCCGGGCCTTGGTAGTGGGCCAGGTGTTCGACGAGGCGTTCGAGGTCGTGGACGGTCGTCTGGGGTGTCACGCGAGCGATGCGCATCCGTAGCCGGAAGGAGCGTCGGTCCAGCAGGAAACCGAAGGGGCGGACCCAGACCGGGATCGCCGACGCGAGTCGTTTGAGCTCGTCGGTGTCGCCCTCCCAGCCGACCCAGATGGAGTCGTCGCCGTCCTCTGGCAGTGCGGTCACTCCCGACAGCCGCACCTCCATCGGTTCGAACTTGCCGACCTCTTTCTGCAGCAACGTTTCGAGGTCGAGCGCGTCACGCAACGCGACGTTGCCGAAGGTCGCTACCGGGAGCATCCACAAGGACCCGGGAAGCCAGTCCATCTGGGTCGGTGACAGGCCGACGGACTCGATCGCCCGCGTCAGATGTTCGGTGGCGTAGTCGGGCGGCGGGATAGCCGCGTTGATGCGCATGCCCGCATTGTTCCACCCGGAAGGGCCTGGACTGAGTAACTTGAGGAACCTGATGTGATGTCAGCTCAATAAAATCCAATATGTCTGTTTTCTGAAGAGTCGGTGGACGGTCGGCCGCGCAGACGCTCGGTGGCTGGGCTGGCGGAGGAGGGCTGATGCGGCGTAGCAGGGGTGCGTCGGTGGTCGCGGTCGTGTCCGGGTGCCTGGCCGTGGCGTTGGCCGCTCCGGTCGAGGCCGGCCGGTCGTCGCCGTACGCAGCTGGGGGTGAAGTGACGACGAAGGCGGTCACGGCAGTCGCGGGTTGCCGCGTCTTCCCCGCGAACAACTACTGGAACACGCCGGTGGCGTCGCTGCCTCGCCACCCGCGCAGCCGGCAGTGGCTGTCGCACATGTCGCCGAGTTCTCAGCTGCACCCTGACTTCGGCCCGAGCTACGGGGCGCAGCGGGTGCCGTACGGCATTCCGGTCACGGTGGTCGGCGCGCGTCATCGCAAAGTGCACGTGAGGTTCGACTACGCCGCGGAGTCAGACCGGGTCCGCTATCCGCTCGGGAGCGACACCCGGATCGAGGGCGGGCAGATGCGGTCAGGAGACCGACACGCGGTCATCGTCGACAAGAGCACCTGCCGGTTGTACGAGACCTACGCCACCCGTCGCCGCAACGCGCACTGGTTCGCCGGGTCGGGAGCGGTCTGGTCGCTGAAAGGCAACGTCCTCCGTCCGAACGGCTGGACGTCCGCCGATGCCGCCGGCCTGCCGATCCTGCCGGGTCTGTTGCGGTACGACGAGGTCGAGCGCCGGCACCGGGTGGATCACGCGATTCGCTTCACGACTGACGTGACGGATCGCCGTCATGTCTGGCCGGCCCGACATGACGCGGGTTCGGTGAGCAACCGCGCCTATCCGCCGATGGGAGCCCGCTTCCGGCTCAAGCCCGGATTCGACGTCAGTGGCTTTCGCACGGACACCCGCGCGGTCCTGCGCGCGATGAAGCGCTACGGCCTCGTGCTCGCCGACAACGGATCACCGTGGTACTTCCAGGGCTCGGCCGACAGCCGATGGCCGGCTGCGATGCTCGACGAGCTGAAGACGATTCCGGCCCGGGCCTTCGTCGCGGTGGATACTTCGAAGCTCAAGATCCGACAGAACTCGGCCGCGGCCCGACAACCCTAGCCCGGTTCGGCCACGTCGCGGCGGAACACCAGGCAGTAGTCGCCGGTGATGTCGGCGGGCTGGCTGTCCCAGGCCAGATAGCACTCCTGGGTCAGGGTGAGGCGTCGCGCGATCACTGCCGCGATGTCCCAGGCGAGCGTGGTCAGGACGCCGCGGTGCTGGATGTTGGCGACGTTGACGACCGCGTGACCGCCGGGTCGCAGCGCTGTCGCCACCTGGGCGAAGACGTCGCCGATCTCGATCAGGTACGCGTCGTACTCCCCGGTGGTCGTGGCGTAGGCGTCGAGCGGGTTCTCGGGGTGGTCGTTGCGCGTCATGTACGGCGGAGAGGTGAGCACCAGGGTGACTTCGCCCGCCCCCCGACGCTCCAGCAGAGCGGTCAGGTGGCGGGCGTCGCCGGTGATGATCGCGGAGTCCTCGGCCAGGCGTTGGCCCAACAGGTGGGCGCGATCGGGGAGGAGCTCGACGCCCAGTGCCCGGCGCTGCAGGCGTTGGGCCACCGCCAGCGTGGTGCCGTATCCCGCGAACGGGTCCAGCACCAGGTCGCCGGGAGACGTGAACTCCTCGATCACCAGCTCGGCCAACGACTCGGTGAAGTGCACAGGCTCCTGGTCGGCGCTGCGCTGTGAGTCCAGCTCGGCCATCGTCTGGAGCAGGAACCGTTCCACGCCGTCATTGTGAGCCATCGGTCGCTTCGGCGGAGCGCGGCGGTCAGGTCAGACGAGTGCGTTCAACCGTTCCATGTCCTCGGCGGACAACGTCAGCGAACCGGCCCCGAGGTTCTCGTGCAGGTGGTCGACAGACTTCGTGCCGGGGATCGGCAGGATGACCGGCGACGCCTGCAGCAGCCAGGCAAGAGCCACCTGAGACGGAGTTGCCCCGAGCTCCTTGGCGATCGCCGCGACCGGGCTGTCCGGCTTCGCGAGGTCACCGGTGGCGATCGGGAACCACGGGATGAACGCGATGTCGTGGCGCTCGGCGTACTCGAGCACGTCCTGGGCGCTTCGGTCGGTCAGGTTGTACAGGTTCTGGACGCTTGCGATCTCGGTGATCTCACGCGCGGCTGCCAGCTGCCCGACCGTGACCTCCGAGACGCCGATGTGGCGGACCTTGCCCTGCTCCTTGAGCTCGGCGAAGGCGCCGAGCTGGTCCTCGAGGGCGACGTCGGGATCGATCCGGTGCAGCTGGATCAGGTCGTTGCGGTCGACCTTGAGCGCCCGCAGGCTGAGCTCCACCTGTTGCTTGAGGTACGCCGGCCGGCCGACGGGGACCCAAGCGCCGGGACCGGTGCGGGTGAGACCCGCTTTGGTCGCCACGACCAGCGAGTCGGAGTACGGGTGCAATGCCTCGGCGATGAGGTGTTCGCTGACGGCCGGGCCGTACGAGTCGGCGGTGTCGATGAAGTCCACGCCGGCTGCGACAGCGGCCCGCAGGACGGCGATGGCGCCGGAGTGGTCGGCAGGTGGTCCCCAGATGCCCTCACCGGTGATCTGCATGGCGCCGTAGCCGAGCCGATGAACCGGGAGGTCGCCGCCGAGGTTGAAAGTGTCGGGGTGGGTGGATGGATAGGTGGTCGTGGTGGGTGCGATGGTGGAAGTCATTGCTGGTTCAAACGAATCAACATGCCCGTTTCTTCCCGTGCGCCTGACTTGAGACGATCGAATCCGCCTACGTTCCATCATGAGATCGACACGTAAAGTGATGTATCGTGCGTGTCCCGGCGAATCGTCTCCCGCGACGCTGCAGCGTGCCACTCTCTGGTTAGCCTGCGCTTGTCTGAGCGCCGTGCACGTTCGGGGAGCCACCATGATGCGTCACTCAACTCGCTTGGCCGTTACGTCGGTTGTCTCGGCGACGGCGACCTCCATCGCCCTCCTGTCCATGGGGCAGCCTGCTGCGTCGATGACCAGCGCGCGTCCTGAGAGCCGAACCGGGGCGGCTCAGACCCAGGTCTGCGGAAACCTCACGCCGGACCGGGCCTTCGCCGTCGAGCGTTCCGAGCTCGGAACAGGGCACGCATGCGAGCACCTTCAGGAGCGGCAGTTCCTGGGGACAAAGACGGCGAAGCGCCAGGAGCACCAGGCCTATGCGCAAGCCGTCGCCAGCCTGGCCACGACCGATCCCGCGGCGATCGGGTCCTGGAGTGCTCCCTTCAAGCCGCCGACGAACACCGTCGGCATCGCCGCTGTACTCCTGCATACCGGCAAGGTCCTGATCTTCGGCGGCAAGTTCAAGTCTGTCGACAAGAACACGGCCGCATACATCTACGACCCCGTCACCGGTAACGGCCACGAGCTCACGACTCCCGCCGCCATCTTCTGCGGCAGCGTGACGCAGCTCAGTGACGGGCGCGTGCTCTCGGTGGGCGGAACGGACAAGATTCCGACCGGGCTCAAGGACGTGTACCTCTTCGACCCCACCAGCGAGACCTGGATCAGGCAGCCAGACAGCCCGCTCGGTCGGTACTACCCGACCTCGACCCGGCTGTCTGACGGCACGGTCCTCATCACGGCCGGCACGCAGGCAGATGGGAAGACGGCGAACCCGACCGTCGAGGTCTACTCACCACCGGCAGCTGGCGCAGACATCGGAACGATGCGGGTCGTCGGACCGCCGCACGCGACCGCGTTCTACCCCCGTCAGTGGGTCATGCCTGACGGAAACCTCGTCCAGGTCATAGGCCGGAAGAGCTATCGCCTCGACACCTCGAGCTGGCAGTGGTCGACGCTGCCCGGGCTCCCCGTGGGGAATGGAGCAGGCTCTGCCGGAGTCCTGCTGCCCGGCGCGCCGACGGGATCATCGAAGATCCTGATGACAGGCGGTCTGAAGTCCGGGAGCGCGGTGACCAGCACCGAGCTGTTCGACTACTCCAATCCCGGCGCGGGATGGAAGTACGGGAACCCGATGCCGACGCCTCGAGCGCACATGAACCTGGTGCAGGTTCCGGACGGCACCGCCTTCGGCATCGGCGGGAACAGCTCGGGGCTCTACGGGGTCGGTCAGCCGCAGACCTTGGCCTACAACCCCGGCACTGACACATGGTCGAACATGGCCGTCCAGTCGCCTCGGCGCGGCTACCACTCCACAGCCCTGTTGCTGCCGGACGGCCGCATCATGTCCGCTGGCGACACCGGCGCCGGCGGCGGTGGCAACCTCATCGACTTCTACTCACCGCCGTACCTGTTCCACGGCCCGCGTCCTGTGATCACGAGCGCTCCCTCCCAGGTCGGGTTCGGCGACACCTTCTCGATCGGCACGAGCAATGCCGCCGTGGCTACTCGCGCAGTCCTGATGGCGCCCGCTGCCACCACGCACGCGGATGAGATGAACGCGCGTCACGTGGAGCTCGCCGTCACGCCGACCGCGGGAGGCTTTACGGCAACCGCGCCCGGACCGCAGGTGGCGCCGCCCGGCTATTACATGCTCTTCGTGGTGACGGCCGACGGCACCCCGTCTGTCGCCACCTGGGTCCACCTCGGCTAGCGGCCCGTTTGCCTAGTTCACAATCCGGCTGGCTTGTGAACTAGGCAAACGTGGCAGGTCCAGTCAGCATCTGCCTTGGGAACCTCAGTCAGTCCTCGGCGTCGACGACGATCGGGCGCTTGAGGTCGGTGGCGTGCCAGAGGAAGTCGATCTGCTGTTGCTTCCGCATGATGCAGTGCTCCAACAAGTGCTCGAGCGCTTCGCTGCGAGGCTGCTGACCTGAGTGCGGTATGACGGCGTGCAGTGCTGCCACCGCCTCGCCTTCGCTCCGGAGCAACCTCTTGAGCGCCCCCTGAGTGTCTCCATCCAAGGTGATGTCTGGCACCTGCATCGAAGGGGTTCCACCGAGCGCCGAGAGCTTCTCGATGAGCTGGTAGGTGTCCTCGAGCTCGGCCAGCACGAACTCCCGCAGGCTGTTCTTGATCGCGACTGCCTCCACTCCGCGCAGGCTCCCCGCCAGCAGCGACATACGAAGCACGGACTCGGCCTGCAGGTTGATCGCGTGGCCAAGCGTCTCGTGAACCTTGCCCACCTCCATGGCATCGCTCATGCGGCTCCCATCTCCGTGATCCGCCGGGCGCGGACCGCTGCAGGGAGTCAACCGCACGGCGCGCCCTCCGGCATCTCGACCACGATGGTTCCCGCGAGCTGCGTGGGGCCAGGGGGGCGTTGGCCGGTTGGGCGAGTCAGTGTTGATTAAATTCTATCAAATAACTATAGTTAGAATCGACCGCACTCACCACCCTCTTCAGGAGGCCACATGCCGAGCCAGCCGCGCCCTTGTCCCAAGTCACCGAAGGACCCGTTCCGGTTCGCCTGCGAGCGTCCGCCTGTGGCTGGCTG
>JANLYC010000366.1:0-2608 GCA_031365435.1 Nocardioidaceae bacterium | reverse complement strand
CATGACGGCGATACCGAGCAGGAGCAGCGGAAGTGGTGCCCAGGCGACCACGGGAGCGGCACCCAGATCGCCGTCCGAGCCGCGCTCACCTCGCGAGGCCAAGCCGGCGATACGCGACTCGACGTATGACGTGTAGGTGCCTGCGATGTACTCGCCTCGCGCCATCGATGGTCCGCCCTCGCTGTTGAGCTTGTGCCCCCGACGACTGCCGAAGTTGAACAGGATCGAGCTCGTGCCGTACTGCTCACGCATCTGCGAGCGCGCCGACTTCGTCACGCCGAGCCCATGGAAGGTCTCCGCCTCGTTCGTCGACACGACGAGCGTCTGGCCCACGCGACACCGCTCGATGGCCGACCAGGGAATCGTCACGTCACGCAGCATGTTCTGCATGAGCAGTCCGTGTTCGTGTGCCGCCGCTCGGGGACGCACGAGCGTCACCCAGCTCAAGCAGGCCACCGCGACCCCCACCAGGATCACGACCGGGTTGGCCGGGTCGGCTGTAACGGGCTCGGCCACGACCATCACCAGACCCAGGGCCACGCCGAACCACCCCAGCACGCGCCCGGACGAGGTGGCGAACTTCTCGAGCAGCGGACCGGCCTCGTCCACGGCCGCGCTGTGCAGGACGGTCACCGATCCGCCCCCGCGTCGGCCGCCTGCGTCGCAGAACCCACCAAGCTGCTCGAAACCATGCCGCCACTCTAATGACCGCCCCGAGGATCGAGAGCGCAGCAACCGGATCGATCGACAACTGTTGTCAACGTTCGGGCCCCAAGCGGCCCCACTCTGCAGTTTCTCTGGTCGTGGCGGCACCTCTAGACTGAGCCGAGTGACACCACCCACGGCAGCGACTGACCTCGCCGGCTCGCGCGTCTCCGGCTCGCACGGACCGTTGGACGAGGTGGTCGCCAGCCCCGCTGCCCTGCGCCGCTTCCTGCACGGTCTTCCCGGTGTGGACCAGGTCGGCGCCGAGGCCCGCACCGCCACCTTGTCCACCCGGTCCATCAAGACGGCCGCCAAGGCGTGGGCGCTCGACCTGGCCATCTCCATGATCGACCTGACCACGCTCGAGGGGCAGGACACTGACGGCAAGGTCCGCGCGCTCTGCGCGAAGGCCCGCCAACCCGACCCCAGCGACCCGACCGCACCCCAGGTGGCTGCGATCTGCGTCTACCCCGACATGGTGCGGACTGCCAAGGACGCACTGGCCGGCTCAGGCATCCACGTCGCCAGCGTCGCGACCGCGTTCCCGTCCGGCCGCTCCTCACTCGAGATCAAGCTGGAGGACACCCGCGACGCTGTGGCAGCAGGTGCCGACGAGATCGACATGGTCATCGACAGAGGCGCCTTTCTGTCCGGCGACTACCAGCGTGTCTACGACCAGATCGTGGCCGTCAAGGCTGCCTGCGGCACCGCGCACCTCAAGGTCATCATGGAGACCGGTGAGCTGGTCACCTACGACAATGTCCGCCGCGCGTCATGGTTGTCCATGCTGGCCGGCGCCGACTTCATCAAGACGTCGACGGGCAAGATCCAGCCGGCCGCGACGATGCCCGTGACGCTCATCATGCTCGAGGCGGTGCGTGACTTCCGCGAGGCGACCGGCCGGATGATCGGAGTCAAACCAGCCGGTGGGATCAGCACCGCGAAGGACGCCATCAAGTATCTGGTGATGGTGAACGAGACGGCCGGCGACGACTGGCTGAGCCCTCAGTGGTTCCGGTTCGGCGCCTCCCGCCTGCTCAACGACCTGCTCATGCAGCGCACCAAGCTCACGACCGGTCGCTACTCCGGCCCCGACTACTTCACTCTCGATTAGAGGCTCGCAGTCATGGCATTCGAATACGCTCCTGCTCCGGAGTCCCGCTCGGTCGTCGACCTCAAGTCGTCGTACGGGTTGTTCATCAACGGGGAGTTCGTGGAGGGCACGGGGCACCCGTTCAAGTCCGTCAGTCCCTCGACCGAGGAGGTCCTCGCGGAGATCTCGGAGGCCAGTGCGGCCGACGTCGACCTCGCGGTCAAGGCGGCCCGCCGTGCCTACACCCGCACCTGGTCACGGATGCCGGGAGCCGAGCGGGCCAAGTACCTGTACCGGATCGCCCGCATCCTCCAGGAACGCTCCCGCGAGCTGGCCGTGCTCGAGTCGCTCGACAACGGCAAGCCGATCCGAGAGTCGCGTGACGTCGACGTCCCCTTGGTCGCGGCGTACTTCTTCTACTACGCCGGTTGGGCCGACAAGCTCGAGTATGCGCTGCCAGGAAACGGACGCAGCGGAGCGGACCCGAAGCCGCTCGGCGTCGCCGGCCAGGTCATCCCGTGGAACTTCCCCCTCCTCATGCTCGCGTGGAAGATCGCACCGGCCCTGGCCTGCGGCAACACGGTGGTGCTCAAGCCGGCCGAGACCACCAGCCTGACAGCGTTGCTGTTCGCCGAGATCTGTCAGCAGGCCGACCTGCCGCCAGGAGTCGTCAACATCGTCACCGGTGCCGGCGAGACGGGCCGCGCACTCGTGGCTCACCCGGACGTCGACAAGGTTGCGTTCACCGGCTCGACCGAGGTGGGCAAGGCGATCGCGCGCACGGTCGCGGGCACGGACAAGAAGGTCACC
>JANLYC010000306.1:0-7211 GCA_031365435.1 Nocardioidaceae bacterium | reverse complement strand
CCGGTCGCCGAGCTCGTTGATCACTCGCGTGTAGGACACACCGGCCCCGAGCCGGACTCGTCCGTCGACCATGTCCCACTCGGCCAGTTCACCGACGCGGGTCAGGTCGAGAAGCGCGGGCGGTCGATGCTTGTCGAAGTTCATCTCGACCATCACGTCCGTGCCCCCGACGATCGGGACCGCCCCGGGGTGCTCGGCCCGGGCGCTCAACGCCTCAGCCATCGTGCTGGGCTGCAGAAACTCCATCACGTCTCCTCAATCTCGATGCGCGGACCGGTCAGCAGAAGCCAGGGACCGTGTCCCAGGCCGGGCCGGCCGGCGGCGCGTCGTCGCGCTCGATGGTGGCCTCGATCAGACCGTAGGGCCGGTCCCCGACCTGGAAGACCTCGTTGGGGTTGTCCAGTCCGAACGGGGAGAGGTCATAGACGTAGTGGTGCTTGTTCGGCGCGGAGAACTTGATCTCGGCGACGCTGTCGTGGGCCTCGAGAACAGCCCGGCCCATTTCGTAGAGCGTCTGCTGCAGCGCCAGGCTGTGCACCTCGGCGAACTGCTCGAGCAGGTGCTGCCGGATGCTGTCGTAGGTCTTGCCCCAGTCGACGTCCGAGCCGATGTACCGCCAACGCGAGACCAGGGACGTGGACATGATGCGGTCATGGGTCGGGATCAGCGTGGTGTACTTGTCTTCGAGGAAGCCGTGGAACTCAGAGCCCGTCGACTTGAGCAGGACCAGGTCCTCGAGCCCCGACACGACGTACTCCGCTCCGCCCTTCCCGTCGACGGTGACGGTGGTCGTTCGCGTCTCCTGACCTTTCCGCACCCAGCTGTGGTCGTGCTCGCTCCCGTTCACGACGATTCGCTCCCACGCGAACTCCTCGATGCTGACCTTCGCGCCGACGACGGGCTCGGTGTCGTTGACGAAGTGGCGGGCCAGCTCGAGGCCGAAGTCCTCGATCTCGCCGACGCCCTTCTCCTTCGCATAGGCGTAGACGGTCTGTTTCTGGGTGTCCGTCGGGAGGACCTTGGCCTGGTCCCCGGCCAGGTGCGCGTCCGCGAAGTCGCCGCGCAGTGAGGTCGAGACGTTGAGATCCTTGATCTCGTGACGGTCGCTGTCGCGGTAGATCCGGACGAGACGGTTCTCGGCCTTGCCGTACTGGTTCTGTCCCAAAACGATGCTCATACGTCTAACTTCCTCTGTCGATGGAGAATCCGGAAGGGGCGAGGAGAGGCGAGCTGGGGCTCACTCATCGCTGTCCTTCCTTGCGTCACGTGTCCTTCCCGGAGTACGCCGACTCGCTGACCAGCTGCTCGAGCCGGAGGACGGCGATCTCACGAAGCTCACGGATCACCTCCCCCACCTCGTTCGTCGGTGAGTTCGCCAGCCGACGCCGCAGCTCGGCCAGCATCTCTTCGGCCGACCGGCCGGCCGCCCGGATGAGGAAGACCCGACCGAACCGCCGCTCGTACTCGACGTTGCCCAACGCCATCGCCGCCGTCACGTCGGTGTCGTCGCGGTCGAAGCCGGCCTGCTCGCGCTCGGAGAACTCGGCATCGTGCCCGTCGCCCGCCCGTTCGCCGATCCGGGGATGACGCGCGAGGGCAGTCTCGACCTCGGCGGCGGTCAGGGTCGACGCCTGCCGCCCGGCCGCTTCGACAAGCGCCGCTGCGGTGGCATACGGCCGGCCGGACACCAGCACGTCGACCCAGCGAGGGACGGCAAGGCAGGACGTGAGGAGCGAACCTGCGGCGTGTTCGTTGAGCCTGTTGAACTCGTCGATGTCCACCGCTGTGCTCCTTTGTCTCTGCCGGTCCGGCCGTCCTCCCGTCGTGCGACCCGGGCGGCGTACCGTCCGGGTCGCGTGAGCTCACCGACTCAGCTGGTCGAACCGGTTGGTACGGGCCGTGTGGATCGGGTTGGCCTCGGCCACCAGGTCGTCGAACCGGTGGTTGACGATCTTGCCGATTTCGATCAGGGCGGTCGCCCGTTCCTGGTGGACCGAGTGGTCCATCCGGTCCCAGCCGTGCTCGAGCACCTCGTGACGGCGGGCCAGGTCGCGCACCGAGATGATGAGCGGGAACCCGAACTTGTCCCGGTACGACGAGTTGAGCTCCGAGAACTCGTCGAAGTCCTCGTCGTTGAGGCGGTCGAGCCCCAGCACCGACTGGTCGCGCGTCGACTCCTCACGGTCGAGCTGGTCGGCCCCGAGGTTGGGGAACGACGACAGCAGGGTCTTCTGCTCCTCGGGGCTGCCGGAGAACAGCGCGTCCTGCATCGCCGCCCGCAGCGCCTGCGTGTCGGCGAACGGGCGCTGCGCATAGGCACCGTCGACGGCCCACCGGGAACCCTGGAACAGACCCTGGAACGTCTTCGCGAACTCGTCCTGGCTCATCTTGTTGACCTGGTCCAGGCGGACCAACCCTTCACCGGGGGCACCGGCGACCGCAGGCCCGAAGCTCTTGCCCACATGGAAGAAGATGAGGTTGAGCAGGATCGCCGTCAGCGAGCCGAGCGTGATACCGCTGTTGAAGAACATCTCGGTCCAGCGGCCACCGGGCAGGACCGTGTAGAGGTCAGGCTTCATCGTCACCAGCATGGCCAGACCGACGCTGGTCGCCACGATCACGACGTTGCGGTGGTCGTTGAAGTCGACCCGCCCGAGCATCTGGAAGCCCACGACCGCGACGGTCGCGAACATCGCGATCGCGGCACCGCCCAGCACCGGCAGCGGGATGCTGGCGGCGATCGCACCAGCCTTGGGGATGACACCGATGAGCATCATGATCGCGCCGGCGGTGGCCACGACCCAGCGGCTCTTGATCGCGGTGAGCCGGACCAGCCCGACGTTCTCGGCGAAGCAGGTGTACGGGAACGAGTTCAGCACTCCACCGAGCGTCGTCGCGAGACCGTCGGCGCGCAGCGCGCGAGACACGTCCTCGGGGCCGACCTTCTTCTCGACGATCTCTCCGGTGGCGAAGACGTCACCGGTGGTCTCGACGGCGGTGATCAACATGACGACGATCATGGAGATGATCGCGGTGATCGAGAAGTGCGGCGTACCGAAGTAGAACGGGGTGGTGACACCGGCCCAGTTGCTGGACTTCACCGCGTCGAAGTTCGCGTCGCCGAGGATGAACGCCAGCGTCGTGCCCAGCACGAGCCCGGCCAGCACCGCGATCGTCGCCATGAACCCCTTGAACACGCGCTGGATGATCACGATCACGGCCAGGGTGCCGATCGCATAGTAGAAGCTCGTGCGGTCGGGCTTGGTGAAGCCGACTGCGTCGTTGATCGCCACCGGGAGCAGGGAGATCCCGATGATGGCGATGACCGACCCGGTGACCACCGGCGGGAAGAAACGGATCAGCTGACCGAAGTAGGGCGCGAAGAAGAACGTGAAGATACCGGCGACGATGACCGCGCCATAGATGGCCACGAGCCCAGCCTTGCCACCGCCTTCGGCCGTCCCGATCGCGATCATCGGCGCGACGGCCGTGAAGGTCACTCCTTGCAGCAGCGGGAGGCGCACGCCGATCTTCCAGAAGCCGACCGACTGGATGATCGATGCGATTCCGCAGGTGAAGAGGTCGGCGTTGATGAGGTGGACGAGCTGGTCCTGGCTCAGGCCGATGGCGCTGGCCAGCAGGATGGGCACGATGACCGCGCCTGCATAGAAGGCAAGAACGTGCTGAGTGCCGTAGATCGCCAGCTTCTGGGGTGGCAGGACTTCGTCGACGGGGTGCTTGACTCGTCGCTGGCGGGATGCCGCGGGGGACGGCGAAGTGCTTGATGACATGATGGAGCCCCTAACCCATACTTCCGCATGGTGGATACTTAGTTCCGTCTTGCGGGAGACAATAGGGGACGCCCGAGTGGTCGTCAAGGGTCGAAAAGGGCTATGGAGGTGGCCCGGAGAGGCGGCGTGGCGTCACGTTCGGAACGTTCTTGCACTCCACGGTCGCGCTGGGTGGCAACAGCGTTCCAACCGTGAGCCGATGATGGCTCCCGCGATTGGACTCGAACCAATAACCTGCCGGTTAACAGCCGGCTGCTCTGCCAATTGAGCTACGCGGGATTGCGCCCGCACAGGTTAGCAAGCCCCCCGGCATACGACGAAACCGGCGCTCCGGCGCGGTGTCCCTGCCCTGCCGTCGCTGGGTCCTTCCGGCGCCGACGGGCCGGACCACATTCATTCTGATGACGCTCGAGGTTCCACCAGACCAGCCTCGTAGGCCGCGACCACCACCTGAGCGCGGTCCCGCAGGCTCAGTTTGCGCAGGATGCTCGTCACGTGGGTCTTGACTGTCCACTCACTGATGAACAGATCAGCTGCGATCTCGGCGTTCGACATCCCAGCCGCAATGGCTCGTGCCACCTCGACTTCTCGGGCGGTGAGCACGGCAAGTCCCGCTGGTACCGGACCGTGCGCCAGTCGGCGTTGCGCCTGAGCGAGCTGATCCGCCGCCGCCGCGAGACGCAGTGACAGGTGCCGGTTGTCGTCGCGGGCGCGCCGGAGCTCGGCCGAGCGCTGCATCACCACGAACCCGACCAGCCACGCTCCACCGAACACGACCGCGAGGAACGCCCAGTCGCCCGCGTCTTTCCCGATGAAGGCGGCACCGCCGACGATCGCCACCCCCGCCGCTGCCGCGCGCGCCACCGACGCGTAGGCGCTCGACGAGTATGCCGCGACCATTCCGACGAGGAGCGGCACGAGTCCGTCCGTCGGCGTGGTCAACAGCTGCTGGAGCGCAAGCGCGCCCAACACAGCGACCAGAACAGCCAACGGGAAGCGCCTGCGAACGGCCAAGGGCAGCGTGGCCAGTAGCGCCGTCACCGACAGCACCGGGCGGTTTCCCGCCACCTCATGGATTCCCGGCACCACGCGAGGAGCCCAGATCTCCAGCTGGCTTGCGGCGGCAACCACGACGGCGATGACGCCATCGACCGTCACCAGCCCGCGCGTTGCTCGCATAGCCCGAAACTAGCCGCTCCATCCGAGGTCCGGGGTCGCTCTGAAGTGTGAGATCTGCGGATCACTCCGCAGAGCGATGTGCCGACCTTCGAGCCAAGCCAACCTGAGCCCATGCCAACTCGCCTACCGCTTGAGGAGAATGCCATGTCTCGTGTCACGTCCAACCTCATCATGGCCGCCGTCGTCGGCCAGATCCTCGGCCTGCTCGGCTGGATCGACGCGCTGTTCATCCCGCTCGCCCTGGTCGGTCCCGTCATCACCGGTGCTGTCGCGGCGGCACGTCAGATCTCCTATCGCTGGACCGCGGTCCTGTGGTGCAGCGCGGGGGTCAACATGGCGTGGACCGACTGGGCGGTCAACCGCGAAGACGTGGCCTTTCACCTCGCCCTGTCGGTGATCATGCCGCTGCTCGCAGGCCTCGGATTTGGCGTGGTCAAGCTGGCGAGCCGGTCCCGACGGCCTGCTTGACACACTCAGTCAGAGACCCGACAGCTCGCGCTGCGCGTCGCGCAGCGTCTGCTCGGCGACGGCGATCACCTCGGGGTCGGCCGGGTCCAGCCCGGCCGAGAGCAGGTAGGACCACAGGATCGGGCTCTGCCCGACCGGCGAACGGCGACCGATCACGCTGAGACCGGCTTTTCCACGCACGCGGGCATATGTCGTCGCGACCACGCTCTTGGTGACGCGTTCGCGCAGCAGCTCCAGCAGGTGGCCGGCGTCGTCGACCTCGATGACGTTGCGCGGCTCGGGCTCTCCCCAGGGGCTGACCTCGACGACCGCCAGCTGGCCCGTGTCTCGTTGCCAGTCGGCCCGTTCGACCTGCTCCCAGCCGAGCCGGCGGAACCCTTCGTCGGTGGCGAGGTGCAGAGCGCGGTCGGTGCCGACATACCAGCGCCCGTCGCGATCGGTCGCCCAGGCCAGCGGACGCTCGCCCCGTGCGAGGTCGAGCTGCTCACGGATGGCAGCGGGGAGCCGGGTGCGGCGTCGGGAGGGCATGGCGCCATCCTCCCAGCACCGTGAGCGGCATACGTGCATCTCGGCCACCGCCACCACCGCGCGCGGCATACATGCATCTCGGCCATCGCCACCACCGCGACCACCGCGACCACCGCGACCACTAGGGACCCAAGGCAAGCCTGCAGTCCCCGCGGCACGTTTGCCTAGTTCACAAGCCACCTGGCTTGTGAACTAGGCAAACGTGGATGGGCCACGTGGTGTTTGGATCGGTCAGTGGAGGTAGTCGCGGAAGTTCTCGAGGCCTTGAGCCATCCGGATGCGCGCGAGCGCCTTCGCCTCGATCTGCCGCGCCCGTTCACGCGTGACGCCCAACGTGCGACCGACCTCCTCGAGCGTGTGGGTACGGCCGCCCTCGAGGCCGAAGCGCAGCCGGAGCACCTTGCGCTCACGGGAGGACACCATCGTGAGCAACCGCTCGACGTCACTGTGCAGCATGAGCATGCCGACCTCGTCGACGGGCATCGACGTACTGTCGTCGACGATCAGGTCGGACAGCTGGCCCGAGTCGCCCTCCCCCACCGAGATGTCGAGCGACATCGGCTCGTCGGCGAGCTTGAGCAGCTCACGCGTGCGCTCGGGTGAGACCTCGAGCTGTTCGGCGAGCTCGTCCATGGACGGGTTGCGCCCCAACCGCTGGAACATGGCCCGCTGCAGCCGCATCGCTCGGTGCATCGCCTCGACCACGTGGACCGGGATCCGGATCGTCCGCCCCTGGTCGGCGATGCCCCTGGAGATCGCCTGCCTGATCCACCAGGTCGCGTACGTCGAGAACTTGAAGCCGCGCCGGTAGTCGAACTTCTCGACCGCCCGGATCAGGCCGATGTTGCCCTCCTGGACCAGGTCGAGCAACCCGATGCCCGGTGAGCCGTACCTCTTGGCGACGGCGACGACGAGCCGCAGGTTCGACCGGACGAGGGTGGACTTGGCCTGATCGCCGCAGTCGGCGAGGTAGGCGAGGTCGAAGCGCATCTCCCAGTCGAGGTCGGTTCTGAGCTCGAGCGCCTCGGCGGCAAGGACCCCGACCTCGATCGCTTGCGACAGGCGTACCTCGTCGGCCGCGTTGAGCAGCGGGATGCGGCCGATCTCACGCAGGTACAGTCGCACCGAGTCGGGAGACTCCGCGTCGCGGTGCCGCGGCCGCCCCCCGGCCACGACGGCACCCCCTGGGGTCCCCGGTGTGGCCCCCGCTGGCCCCGCCCAGGGGGTGAGTCTGCTGGGGCGCGG
>JANLYC010000304.1:0-10919 GCA_031365435.1 Nocardioidaceae bacterium | reverse complement strand
GCCCGCCGCCGCCGTGAGCACCGACTGGCGAGAGCGGCGTCTCGACGGTGTCATGGGTTCTCGACAACTGGCCGACGACGGCGGTGCGTTCGACCGCCATTGCGGCCGCGCCCACCGGGCCGGCTGGGGCCACCGGGCCGCCCGGCCCCGGCGGCGTGTCGAAGTCGTCGAAGCGGGCGAAGTCGAACGGGTCGTCGTCGGCGCCGCGGACCATCGTCACTGCCTCCGCGCCCTCGAACAGGTCGGGTGGAAGCTGGAGGTCGTCCTCGGGGTGGGCGGAGATCGCGATTGTCGGTGTCAGGTCGTCGGTGAGCTCCTGGTCGTCGACGACACCGTTGTCGATCGCATGCCGCACCCGGCGCAGCTGCTGGAGCATCACGTGCGCGTCGGCCGGTCGCAGATCGCGCTGACGGGCGGTCGCCCGGGCCACGAACGCGTCCAGGTAGGGCGGGATGTCCGGAACGAACGAGGACGGTGGTGGCACGTCGTCGTGCACATGTTTGTAGGCGATCTGGATGGGGCTGTCGCCGGCGTGCGGCTTGCGACCGGTCAGCATCTCGAACAGCAGGACGCCCAGGGAGTAGACGTCGGAACGTGCGTCGGCCGCACCGTCGGTGACCAGCTCGGGCGGCAGGTAGGACACGGTGCCCATGAGAACGCCGCCGGTGGCGGTGGCCGTCGTGGCGGAGCTGATGGCCCGGGCCAGACCGAAGTCCGCGACCTTGACCTGCCCGCGGGGGTTGATCAGGACGTTCTCGGGCTTGACGTCACGGTGGATGATGCCCGACTCGTGCGCCGCCGCGATGGCCTTGAGGATCTCCTCCATCAGCGACAGGGCACGCGTCGGCGGCAAGGGCGACTCGTCGCGGATGAGGTCGCGCAACGTATGTCGGCCGGCGACATACTCCATCGCCAGGAACAACGTCCCGTCGTCGTCACCCTGGTCGTAGACCGCCACGACGTTGGGGTGCGTCAGCCGGGCAGCGGCCCGCGCCTCGCGGACGAACCGCTGACTGAAGCTCTCGTCCTCGGCCAGCGCATGGGGCATCACCTTGATCGCGACGATCCGGTCCAGCCGTAGGTCGGTGGCTTCGTAGACGGTGGCCATGCCGCCGCGCGCGATGCGTTCGCCCACGCGATAGCGCCCGTCGAGCAGCTGCCCGACGAGAGGATCGGAGGTCACGGACCTGTCCACGGCCCTGAGTCTACGGATTCGTGCTGAGACGCCCGGTTAGCCTCGCCGGGTCACGCTTCCGCCCGGTCGCCGGGCCCGGCACCAGGGGTACGCGGACGCGTCCCGACGTGGCACCCTGGTGCCATGACCACGATCGACCTCACCGCGCTCGTCCCCTCGTGGCTGTCCCTCCAGGAGGCCGCCGACCAGCTGGGTGTGAGCCCCAACCGCGTCCGCCAGCTCGCCCGCGAACGCCAGCTCGCGATCGTCCGCACCCCCGGCCGGGACCCCCGCGTCCCCGCCGAGTTCCTGCAGGACGGGGCGGTGGTCAAGGGTCTCGGCGGCACGTTGGTGGTGCTGGCTGACCATGGCCTCTCCGACGAGGAGTCGCTCGAGTGGCTGTTCACGGCCGACGACTCCCTGCCGGGGCGCCCGATCGACGCGCTCCGCGAGGACCGGGGCAAGGAAGTACGTCGCCGCGCCCAGGCCATCGTCTGACCGTGTGCTCCGGTACCGACCGACGGCCGACGCAGCGGACGGTTAGGTTGCTGTCATGAGCGGACTGGCACGACTGCTGGCCGGGCACACCGGCCCTGGCGTCTATCACTGGGAGACCGCGGAGAAGGCCGACGTGGTGCGGCATGCGGCCGAGGTCGCCGGATGGCGCTTCGTCGCGCTCGACACCTGGCAGATCGAGGACAAGGACAGTTTCCTGGCGAGCTGCGCCGCCGCCTTCGACCTGCCCGGACCTGTACCGCACTTCGATGCACTCGTTGACGGGCTCCATGACGTTCGCGGCGCGGACGGCGCCGGCGTCGTCGTCCTCTGGGAGGGGTGGGCGCCGCTGGCCCGGGCCGATCGCCAGGCGTTCGACGTGACCTTGAGCGTGCTGGCCGATCGGGCTGAGCTGGAGCGCGCGGGGCCGTTCGCCGTCCTGCTCAAGGGCCCCGGTCCCACGGACACCGACCTGCCCGAGCTCGACCCGCACCAGCACTGAGGACGGCCGAGCTGTTCGTCAGTGCGCTCGCTGGGTGGCGCGTTCGGTCAGCACGAGCAGTGCCGTGCGGGCCTCGTCGTCCTCGATCGGCGCATGTTTGAGAGCGCCGCGGGCAGCCGTGGTGAGCTCCGTGATCACGGTCTCGACGGCGGCCAGCGCGCCGGTCGCACGGAAGACCTGCTGGACGGCTCGGATGCCGTCGGGGTCGACGTCGGCACGCCCGAAGTTCTTAACCAGCACGTCGTGCTGCTCGGGCGTCGCCTTGGCGTGAGCCCGAGCGACGAGCAGGGTGCGCTTGCCTTCGCGGATGTCGTCGCCGCTCGGCTTGCCGGTGACGTCGCTCTCGCCGAACACCCCGAGCACGTCGTCGCGCAGCTGGAAGGCCTCACCTAGCGGGATTCCGTACGACGACAACGCCGTCAGCAGCCCACGATCCGCCTTCGCCAGCGCAGCCCCGAACTGCAAGGGGCGCTCGACGGTGTACTTCGCGGACTTGTAACGGAGCACGCGCATCGCGTCGGAGGCGCTCGTCGATCGACTCGTCTGCGCCAGCACGTCGAGGTACTGGCCGGCCACCACCTCGGTCCGGAGCTTGTCGAAGTACACACGTCCCCGGGAGACCGCCTTCGGCTTGAAACCGCTCTGGGTCAGGAGCTCGTCGGACCACGACAGCAACATGTCGCCGAGGAGGATCGCGGCGCTGATGCCAAACCGCTCCGACTCCACGACCTTCGGGTCAGCGCGCTGCAACCGGGTGAACTCGCGGTGCGCCGACGGAGCACCGCGTCGCGTCGCCGAGTTGTCCATGACGTCGTCGTGGACGAGGGCGCTGGCGTGAACGAGCTCGATCGCGGTTGCCGCCTTGATGATCGCGTCGGTCTTGGCGGCTGACCCGCCGGCTGCCCGCCAGCCCCAATAGGCGAAGGCGGGCCGTAACCTCTTCCCGCCGCCGACGGCCTGGCGGGCGGCATCGAGCAGCACCGTGAGCTCGGTGCCGATCGGAGCGAGTGCGGCCTGCTTGCCCGTCACGAAGGTGTCGAGCACCTCGGACACCTGCCGACGGAACGCCTCGGAGACAGGCTCGACGTCCGGTTGATCGGTCACACCGGCGACCCTACCGCCGGCTGCGGGCTGAGCCCGCCGGGCCACCACAGGCCGATCCCTGCCGTGGGTTGTCGGCGCGCTGCATGCTGAGCGGTCTCGGGCCCTGAGCCTCACAACGACGCGAGACCGGACGCCTCTAGGGTGTCGACATGGCCTCCGCACACCGAGACAGCCCGCCACAGCGGACCCACCCCGGGCCGCCGGTCGGGATCGGCGCCAGCGCACCCACGATCCAAGCCCTGCTGGCAACCGGTCAGCGGTCGTACTCTTTCGAGTTCTTCCCTCCCAAGGACGACGAGGGTGAGAACCGACTGTGGCACGCCATCCGCGAGCTCGAGCCACTTCGTCCGACGTTCGTCTCGGTGACGTACGGCGCCGGCGGGTCCACCCGTGACCGCACCGTCCGCGTGACAGCCAGGATCGCCGGCGAGACGACGCTGACACCTGTAGCTCACCTCACGTGCGTGGGGCACACCCGCGAAGAGCTGCGGCAGGTGATCGGTGCGTATGCCGACGCGGGGGTGCGCAACATGCTGGCCCTGCGCGGGGACCCGCCAGGGGGACCGGGTGCGTCATGGACGACGACCCCTGGCGGCCTCAGCTACGCGTCTGAGCTCGTCTCGCTGATCAAGGAGCTGGGCGACTTCTCCGTGGGCGTTGCCGCGTTCCCGGAGGGACACCGCGAGGCTGTCTCGGTCGACGCGGACGCCCAGGTGATGAAGGCGAAGTCGGATGCCGGCGCCGACTTCGCGATCACCGAGCTGTTCTTCCGCCCGGCTGACTATGTCGCCCTCGTCGAACGCAGCGCAGCCGCCGGCTCGGTCATGCCGATCATCCCCGGCATCATGCCCATCACCAACCTCGGCCAGATCCAGCGGTTCGCCGAGCTGTCGGGCCGCGCCGTGCCCGCCGAGGTGGTGGCTCGCTTCGACGGTGTGACGGACCCAGCCGACGTACGCAAGATCGGTGTGGAGGTGGCCACGGAGATGTGTGACGAGCTCCTGAGCCAGGGCGCGCCCGGGCTGCACTTCTACACACTGAACCGTTCGAGTGCGACGCGTCAGATCTACGCTGCCCTCCCGACTCCGGTGTGAGCTTCACCGGGCCTTGCCCAGGCGCGCTGCCACGTTCGCCGCACCCCAGGCGACATACGGGATCGTGGCACCCGGATGCATCGATGCCCCGAGCAGGTAGAGGCCGGGCAACGGATGAGTCTGGGCGGCGCGCTGCACGTGGGCTCGCCACCCCGCCCAGGCCAGCCCGTACGGCGACCCGCTCGTCTCCTGGATCAGGTCCACGGGACTACGGTCGAGCCGGGTGACAACCGCGGAGCGCACGTCGACTCCGCGCCGCGTCATCGTCAGCAGCACGTCCTCCTCCGCGGAGCCGCGCCGGTGGACGGTCCAGGCCCGCTGACCCAGGGGCGCCGTGCCCACTGTGTGCACCACGACCAGCGGTTCACCGTGCAGGACCACCTCGGCCGGCAGGTCGGGCACGTCACCGGCGAGTCCGAGGTGGGTCACGGCGAGCGGGATTGCCGGGGTCGCGCGCCCGAAGACCCGGCGACCGGGCAGGTCGAGGTCGGGAGTCAGCAGGCCGGCGAAGACCGTACGTGGATCGATGTCGCAGACCACCACGTCGGCTGGCCGGGGTCGGCCGTCCGTGGTCATGACACCGCGCACCGAACCATCGTCGACCACGATCCCGCTCACCTCGGTGGCGAGCTCGAGCGCGACCTCTCGTTCGGCGAGCCGGGTGACCAGCGCCTCGGCCACCGCCGCCATCCCGTGGTCGGGGACACCCCAGACGCCGAAGCTTCGGTCGACGTAGTGATCTACCGCGGTGAACGCGGGAGCGTCCTTGGGTTCCGAGCCGGCCAGTCGGACCGGCAGCTCAGCCATCGCGCGCAGCCGGTCATCCTTGAACGTCTTGGCCACCAGCCTGGCCAGCGACGTTCGCGACGCGAGCGACTGGGCCAGCGGCCGCTCGGCGAAGCGGTCGCCACCGTCGGGGACGTCGAGGACCGAGCGCCGCAGGACGTCCCACACCGGTCCGAGACCGTCGACGAAGGCTGCCCACGCGGGGCCGGTGCCCTGGCCCAGCCCCGCCTCCACAGCGGCGATCTGAGCCGCTCGGGATCCGGTGGGCAGGTCGACGATCGCGCCGTCCTCGAAGACGTGACGGCGGGCCGGGGAACGAAGGACGAGGTCGACATACCTCTCGATCGGGCGACCGGACTTGCGGAACAGATCGCGCAGCACGGCCGGCAGTGCCGTCGATGTCGGTCCGGCGTCCCAACCGAAGCCGTCCTGCTCGATCCGCCGGATCGCTCCGCCGGCGACGTCGCGTCGTTCGAGCACGGTGACACGGTGACCGAGCTTGGCGAGTCTCGCGGCAGCCGCAAGGCCGCCGAGCCCGGCTCCGACGACGACGACGTCAGCCACGGCCCGGCCAGCGGGTCGTCATGCCCACCGACGCACGTCGGGCGCCATCTGCGCCATGGGGAAGTCGGTGTGCCACACGCGGTTGGTGAACTCGTGCAGGAGCAGGCCGAACTGGGCGGCACGCTGACCCGCGTCCAGCACCTCGTCCGGTACGACCAGCCGGAAGAACGTCCCGAGGGAGGAAGGCCCGGCCACGATGCTCCCGAGGATCGTGTCCTCGACGTCAGCGAGCTCCAGCCGACCGTCTCCGGCCTTGACCAGGACATCGGTGTGCTCCGACATGAGGCGCTCGCTGCTGAGCGCCATCAGGTCGACGAACCGGTGGCTGTCGAGCAGCTCCAGCGCGCTGGTCTCGATGTCTGCAGCGGATCGAGCGACGTCGCGTCCGAGCAGGGCATTGATGTGCACGAGCTCGAGCTCGACGTCCGGGGCCGCGCGTTGCAGTCGGGTGAGCCCGCCGCTGAACCTCGGGTTGAACTCGGTGACACGGAATCCGTCGCGCGTGAGCACACCGTCGATGCCGAAGGCGCCGCGGTATGCCATGTCTGCCTTCAGGTGCAGGCCGAGCGTGCGGGCCAGGGCTCTCATGTCGTCGCGGTCCGCGGCCGGTGGGTCCCAGGTCGTGCCGAGGCCGCCGTACAGGAAGCGACCGTGGTCATGGTCGAGCAGGTTCACGAGCTCGACGGGTCGCAACGTCACGACCCCGTCGGGCAGCACGATGCCGTGGATGCTGCACGGAACCCCCTCGAGAAACTCCGACACGCGGACCCGGTCGCAGTGCTGCGCGAAGAAGGCGGCCGCCGCTCGAGCCTGCTTCAGGGTGGAGACGAGGCGCACGAAGTCACCCCCGCCGTTGGTGCCTCCGCGGTTGTCGCCGGCCCACACCACCTGTCCACGACCCGACTCGGTGATCACCTGAGTCGTTGCGTCGATCAGGTCGTCATACGACGAGCTGACCACCCGGCTCGACGGTCGTGGTGCCCCGATCGCGCCGAGCAGCCCGTCGACGATCAGCTTGTCCTCGAGCCCGGCCTGCGCCCGTGGGCGGCCGCCGAGCACCGGTCGACCGAGGAGCGGCTCGTTCAGGCCGACCGGGCTCACCCACCAGACCGCCGAACCTGTGGGGTCGTACGCCTCCACCGCCGCCACCACGTCAGGAGTCAGCTGCTGGTCCGGTCGCATCCGGGCCCGCACCTGCTCCGTGAGGCTGTCGTACGACGGCTCTGCGAACTCGACGATCACCGCGTCGTCCTGGCTCGGGACAGGACCGGACCCGCGGCCGTCGGCGAGCAGCAGCGGTCGCTGGGCACCCCATCGCTGCAGCAGCGCCACCTTGCCGGTCATGGCCGCGAGCAGGTCGAGCGACACGATGACCTTGCGATCGGCGAACGGCTCGCTCAGGTGACGGCTCCAGGGACTGAGGTCGTCCTGCGTGAGCTGTATGCCGACGGTGCCGATCTCGAGGTCAGGCAAGACTGGCCCCGGACCTGCTGCGCCATCGTTGCCAGCCACGCCGTGCCAACCGCAGGACGAGCACGAGCAGCAGCAGGCCGACCGCGAACAGCGTGATGGCGACGCCCAACGCCAGCCACGGGTGGTACAGCGCCAGCGTGATCACAGCGGTGACCGTGAGGTCCTCGCCGAGCGAGACCCCGATGTTCGTGATCGGCTCGGGGGACGCGTTGATGGCGAGCCTCAGACCGGCCTTCACCAGGTGCGAGGCGAGAGCGCTGCCGCCACCGATCGCGGCGTACCAGGCCTGGTGGACGGAGTGGACCTCCCCCGCGAGGAGGTACCCGAGCATGGCGCCGAGCGTCGGTCGGATGACCGTCGAGATCGCGTCCCACGCCGAGTCGACGTAGGGGATCTTGTCGGTCACGAACTCGACGAGGAACATGCCCCCGGCGAGCACCAGGACGCTGGTGTGCTGCACGGATCCGGGCACCGCGTCGAGGCCGCCGTAACGACCGAGCAGGTTGAGCATCACGATGACGGCGTAGGCGTTGATGCCACTGGCCCAGCCGGATGTGAGCACGAGCGGCAAGACCTCCACCTGCACACTGTAGGCATCGGCCGGCCGGTTCGCCGTCCGCGGAGACATCCCGCGGTCATCGGCGTAAGGCCCATTGGGCCTGGTGGTCATTGCCAACTCGGTGCACCTGTGTTTGAGTGAGTCGTCGCTCGGACGCCAGGCTCGTCGCGGTGCATGCCGCGTGCCGGGCCTGTGTTCTGGGCGTGTTGCTGACCGCACCCGTCCGCACACACAGGAGATTCGCATGCCCACCCGCACCTCATCCACCTCACCTCCGGCACGCCCGTCCCGCCGTCGGCTGACGGCGCTGGTAGCCGGGGCGAGCGCCACCGCGCTCACCGTCTCGGCGCTTGCCCTGGGGGCCCCGCCCACCTCGGCCTCCGTCGCTCGACAAACAGCCACCCACTCCCCGACCGGCCGGGACTGCCTGGCCGCGATCCGACCGGGCGTGGCTTCCCACGCACGGCAGCGGGCCTTCACTGCGGCGTCGCACACGTACGCCGTCCCCTACGCCGTCCTGCTCGGTGTGTCCTACCTCGAGTCACGGTGGGACGACCACGGTCGATCGCCGAGCACCTCGGGCGGCTACGGACCGATGCACCTGACTGACGTCGACGTCGAGCGGGCGGGCAACGCCCGCGGGGCCGGGCCGTTCAACGCCTCGACCGGCCCGCAGTCGCTGCACACCGCGAAGGTGGCGGCGCAGCTGACCGGTCTGTCGACCCGCCGGCTCATCTCCGACGATGCCGCGAACATCTGCGGTGGGGCGGCGTTGCTGGCGTCGACCCAGCGCCACCTCGGTGGCCCCCTCGGCGCCACGACGACGGCGCGCAGCTGGTACGACGCCGTCGCGGCGTACAGCGGGAGCGCGGACGGAACGGACGCAGGCGTTTTCGCCGCACGCGTGTTCCACACCATCCACACCGGCGCCACCCGGTCCACCAACGACGGACAACGCGTCAAGCTCGCGGCCCACCCCGCCCTTCGAGTCCCGTCGGCCAGTCCAGCGACGACGAGTGGGGCTGCCAGTCACATCGACTGCCCCTCGACGCTGGCCTGCGAATGGGTCCCGGCGCCGTACGAGCAGTACGGCCCGACGGTCCGTGACTACGGCAACCACGACCTCGCCAACCGTGAGCAGGACCTGTCGATCGACTACATCGTCATCCACGACACCGAAGCCAGCTATGCGACGACGTTGCAGCTGGTCCAGGATCCGACGTACGTGTCCTGGAACTACTCGATCCGGTCCAGCGACGGGCACGTGGCCCAGCATCTCGACGCCAAGGACGTCGGCTGGCACGCCGGGAACTGGTACGTCAACATGCACTCGATCGGAATCGAGCACGAGGGCTTCGCCGCGCAAGGAGCGACTTGGTACACCGAGTCGCTCTACGAGAGCTCGGCCGCCCTGGTGAAGTACCTCGCTCAGGAGTACTCCGTGCCGCTGGACCGGGCCCACATCATCGGCCATGACCAGGTGCCGGGAGTGACTCCGCCGTACGTCAAGGGCATGCACTGGGACCCGGGGCCGTACTGGAACTGGGAGCACTACATGGCTCTGCTGGGAGCCCCGCTTCGGCCAGACCGTCGCAGCAAGTCCGACATCGTCACGATCAGGCCCGGCTTCGCCGACAACCAGCAACCGGTGACGGGTTGCTCGAGCCCGGGGACGCCTTGCCCTGCGCAGGGGACCAACTTCGTCTACCTGCACACCCAGCCGAACGCTTCGTCGCCACTCGTGACCGACATCGGACTGCACCCGGACGGCTCACCGTCGACGACCGCGGTCTCCGACCACGGAGCCAGGTTGGCGGCCGGCCAGAAGGTGGTGGTCGCGCGCAAGTCGGGTGACTGGCTCGGTGTCTGGTACCTCGGTGACATCGGCTGGCTCTACTCCCCGAAGGCGCATCCGGTGGTCCTGCCGTCCGACGGCAGACTCGTCACGGCCAAGTCGGGGATGTCTGCGGTGCCGGTCTACGGTCGGGCGTACCCCGAGCAGGCTGCGTATGCCGGGACGTCGGTTCCCTACCAGACGGTCACCCCGCTGCAGTACACGATCAAGGCCGGTCAGCAGTACGTCCTCGCGGATGACTCGGTGCCGACGGACTACTACTACGCCAAGACCTACGACGACTCGATCCCCGATGACCACACCGTCGTCACAGGCCAGGACGGGTATGACGAGATCTGGTTCGGCCACCGGATGTTCTTCGTCCGGACCTCGGACGTCGACGTCCGCTGACCGTCCACGCAACGATCCGTGTTCCACGTTGCTCGCCGCCCTCGGCAGCGTGGAACACGGATCTGTCGGCCGGCATCAGCTGATCTGGACGGTGACGACGTTGGAGGCCTTCCCCGCGCCGGCGTCGAACATGCGGAACAGGTTAGGCCCCTGCCGGCCCGTCTCGATGTATGTCGCGAACGTGCCGCCCGACACGCTGGCGGTGGTCGGGAAGTCGGCCCAGGCGCTGCCTTCCTTGCGCTGTACCTGCAGCGTCGTACCGGGTGGGGCCTGGTAACTGCCGGTCAGGTTGATGCGCTGGTAGGTCCTGGCCGTGGTCGGCGAGACCGAGAGCGTGATGCCCTGGCGCTGTCGCGGTGTCCTCGTCGGTGGCGTCGAGTCCGTCGGCTGGGTCGGCTCCGACTCCGTCGACTGAGTGGAGGTTGGGCCGGAACCCTTGGTCGTCGATGTCGGGAACGAGATCGAGGTGTCGGCCGGCGTCGTGGAGCCGATGCCCGCGACGTCGGCGGCCTTGATTGCGATCACGCCGATGATGCCGCCGACCAGGGCGGCGACGACCACGAGCACGCCGAGCCCGAACAGCAGCTGTCTGCGCCAGTCGCTCTCGTCATCCATCCGGGCACCGCCTCGCTCTCAGGTGTCGGTGCTTCTCATCGTGTCAGACGTGCCAACGGGCGGCCGGGTTGCTCCCGGCAATCGGTGCCGACGTCACGATCAGGTCACGGCGAGGTCAGTTCACGACGATCTCGACCGCGCCGGTCAGCGAGCGAAGCTCCTCGTACGTCGTGCTGAACACGGCATGGGAGTGCCCGGCTGCTGCCCACACGACGGGATACGCCGCCAATGCCTTGTCGAGGTAGGTCGGCAGCGGTTCGGGATGTCCCAGCGGCGCCACCCCTCCGATCGTCTGGCCGGTGTGGGTG
>JANLYC010000296.1:0-6183 GCA_031365435.1 Nocardioidaceae bacterium | reverse complement strand
CACACCGGCACCCAGCGCGCACTCCCCGCCCTCCCGGCACCACCGGCTGCCTGACCGGCACTGTCGGCTGCCCGCAGACCCAGTCCCTCGACCAGCCCATGTCCGCAGCAGGCCGGACCAGCAGGGCCGGCTCCTCCGCGGCGGTCGCGTTCAGCGCGGCAGTCAACCTCCGGCGAGCGCTAGCCTCTCCTCAGCCTGAACGCGTAGTGCCCTGGTCGCCACGCGGTCGCTGTCGAAGAGGATCTCGCCGCGAGCGTTCCAAGCAGCCGGATACAGGCTCGCTGCCCAGGCGACTTCACGCTCCTCACCGCTGAAGCGCCGACCCACGGCGGCTTCGTAGGCGTCCAGAAAGGCCAGCGAGCTCTCCAAACGCGCAAGGGTAGGAACGTCCGCACTGGCGAAGGCACCGCAGGCGGTACCCACCAGAGCCGCCTCGCTGAGCGCCGCCAGGCTGTCCCAGTCGTGCACGGTGTGGATCGTCTCGCCTTCCCACCGCAGGTTCTGCGCCTCCCAGTCAGCATGACCGACCACCACCGGGAGCGAAGCACGAGCGATCCGAGCACGCACCCGCTTCCGAACCGTCTCCAGCCAGGCAGGCAGCACCGTTCGGGTTCGTGCCTGTTGGGCGTCGAGCACGTGATGTGGCGGCCAACCGCCCGGCTCCCGGTTGTCCCACTGCACCCACAGCGGATTGGAGAGCGGCCTGGGGACCGACTCGGGCAGGGTCGTCGTGATCGCCATGACGCTGGCAAGGACCTGCGCCGACTGGACCGCGTGCTGACTGCTGTCGTCAGCACGGACTTGGCCACCGGGCCGCCACTCCTCCGCGTGCACGGTGACGTCGTCGAGGGTGATCGCGTCGGTCAGGGGTGCCGCGCAGGGCACGCCGGCGGCGGCCAAACGGCGTTGGATCTCGATGCACGCGGCAGCTCGGCCACCGTCGCTCGGCCTGGACTTGACGATCACGTCACGTCCGTCTGCGAGCCGCACACCGATGACTTCGGACATCACCTGTGCTCGGAAGATCACCGAGCCGACCGAGGATTGCAGATACTGCTGGCACCAGGCTTCAAGCCACCCCGGAGCCTCTTCGGCGGTCACACCCGCGACTGTGCCAGCCGGCATGGCGGGCCGCAACGCCGTTTCGCACGCCTGACGGGATTTGCCGAGGGCGCGGTCCCGAGCTCGAGCGCATAGGCAACCGAGTCCCCAGCCCGTGCTCGTTCACCGCACCCATGTGCCCAGGGCGGGCTAGGTTGACACCGTGCCTGCGGCTTGTCTGTTTTGCGAGATCGGAACCGGGGACGTTCCAGCGGCGATCGTCATCGAGACCGACGACCTCGTCGGTTTCCTGGACCATCGACCCCTGTTCAAGGGCCACACCCTGATCGTGCCGCGCGACCATCACGTCACCCTGTCGGACCTGCCTCCCCGGCTGCTGACCTCGGTCTTCACCGCAGCACAGCGACTGGCGAGAGTGATGCCGGCCGAGCTCGACGCGCAGGGCACCTTCGTGGCCATGAACAACATCGTGAGCCAGTCCGTACTGCACGCTCACGTCCACGTCGTGCCCCGCACCAAGGGCGACGGGCTCCGCGGCTTCTTCTGGCCGCGCACGAAGTACGCCGAGGGCGAGGCAGCGGAGTACGCCACGAGACTTCGGGCGGCGTACGACGTCTGAGGTCAGTGCCGGAGCACCGGACCTTCGACCGCGATGAGCGGGACATGACCGGTGCGCGGCTTGGCGCGCACCAGGTTGCGGCCGATGTCGACGAGTGTCGATCGCTCGCGCAGGTCGACGTCATCCCACCGAACCCATTCGGCGAGGTCAGTCGACCCGTCGGCCTCGTTGCGCAGCTCTCCTCCGGTCACCCGGACCTGGTAGTAGATCCCGATGTTGTGGTGACCGGGATGCGGTGTGCGGGAGTCGACGCCCAGCAGCGCCTCGACCTCGACCTCGTAGCCGGTCTCCTCGAGCACCTCGCGAACCACCGCCTCGAACGGGTCCTCCCCGTGCTCGACTTTGCCGCCGGGCAGTGTCCAATGCCGGTCCGTCCGGTCCCTTGACACCCACCGGGCCAACAGGATCCTGCCGTTCCGGAGGCAGACGCCGTAGGCGGCCAGGCGGGGACTGTTGGCGGTCATCATCATCCTTGTCGGTCGGCGGAGCTCAGCTCGGCGGGATCTCAGGAGGTCGTGATCTCGATGTCGGTGACGCGGATCGCCAGCGCGGCTTCCAACGCTGCCACCTGCCCTGCGAGCGCCGCCTCGGTCAGCAGCGGTGCACCCGGGAACATGCGGACCTCGATCCGCCGAGTGTCACCGGCGCCGACGAACGACCAGGACGCAACGAGGAGTCCACCCGAGAGCACAGCGGACGAGAAGAGGCCGTTCTGCTGCTGCCACACGTGTGGCAGGTGCTCGGGCGCCAGGAAGCGGTCCCGCGTCGCAGGATCGTAGCCGACCAGGACGGCGTCGAACTCCGGCAGCAAAAGGACCCCCGGCTCGCTCTCACTCCGGCCAGGCCCGTCGATGAGGTCGTAGTAGGTCTGACCGTCCGGTCCCGGCCGCTCGGTCAGCTCGTCACCGAGCAGAACCAATGCCCGGTCGACCTGACGTATGCCGGCACCACTCCACCACGCGACGTCGCGGCGGTTGGCCGGCCCGAATGCCGTCAGGTGCTGCCTGGTCAACGCCACGAGCGCGGCGTCGGGTTCGTCCACGAGCGGCGCTCGATCGTCGCCCAGCACCTCTGTCGCCAGTCGGTAGCCCGGCGCGGCCTGTCGCTCCCATCCCGCGTCACCCAGAGGCCTGCGCACGAGACCGCTGTGGATGTGCGCGAAAGCGCGTCCGACGCCGCTGATGCGCACCGTCTCCGCAGACTCCGCTCCCTCGTGCGTCTCGAGCCAGGTGGCCAGGTGCGCGCGGAGCTCATCGGGCGTACGCCACTGTCCCGTCGCGAACGCCTCGATGCCTGCCTGTACGTCGGCGGCCGTGGTCCGCTCGAGCCGCAGGTTGCGCGTCCAACCCTTGTCCATCGCTCGGCGCGTGACCGCGTCGAGCAGCGGGTGGTGCTCGCGCACGCACGTGTGGACGGTCCCACGCAGGTTGGAACCACGCACCAGGTCACCGGCCTCGTACGCCGCCGCGATGTCGGCGTAGCACGCCCCGGGCAGGCGGGACGACACCGTCACGAACGGCGCCCTGGCCACCTGGGACTGGATCGGACCCACCCGACGCACGAGCTCGACGACAGCCGCTGGACCTCGCCCGCGGATCCGCGGGAACTGTCGCCGCAGCGTCGCGTTGCGCAGCTGCTCCCAGGTGTAGGACCTCACAGCTGCGGCAGCACGCGACCCGCCACCAGCTCGAGGTGGTCGAGGTCGGCGAGGTCGAGGGTCTGCAGGTAGATGCGCTGACTGCCCAGCTCGGCATACTCACCGATCCGTTGCACGATCTCGTCCGGTGTCCCGGCCAGTCCCTCGGCGCGGAGCTGGTCGAGGTCGTGGCCGATGGCAGTCGCCCGGCGTGCGACCTCGGCATCGGTGGCGCCACAACACAGGGTGAGCGCATTGGACCAGACCATCGCGTCGGGATCGCGCCGCGCCACCAGACAGGCGTCGCGCACACGGGCGAACTGCAGCTTGGTCGTCTCGACGTCGGAGAACGGCATGTTGAACTCATCGGCATAGCGTGCGGCCAGTTCTGGTGTGCGCTTCTTGCCCTTGCCACCCAAGATGATCGGCGGCCCGCCGGCCCGCGCCGGCTTGGGCAGTGCCGGCGACTCGGCCAGCTGGTAGTAGGTGCCGTCATAGGAGAACGTCTCTCCGGCCGGCGTGCGCCACAACCCGGTCAGCACAGCCAGCGCCTCGTCGAGCCGGTCGAAGCGCTCGCCGACCGGTGGGAACGGAATGCCGTAAGCCGCGTGCTCACGCTCGAACCAGCCGGCACCGATGCCGAACTCCACCCGGCCGTCGCTCATCTGGTCGACCTGGGCCACCGTGATCGCGAGTGGACCGGGCAGCCGGAACGTCACGGAGGTCAACAAGGTGCCCAGCCGGACGCGACTCGTCTCGCGAGCCAGCGCGGCCAGCGTTGCCCAGGAGTCGGTCGGACCGGGCAGGCCTTCGGTGCCCATGCCGTAGAAGTGGTCGGACCTGAAGAACGCATCGAAACCGAGATCCTCGGTCGCACGCGCCACCCGAAGCTGGTCGGCGTAGGTCGCTCCCTGCTGAGCCTCGATGAACACCCTCAGATCCATGGCGCAACTCTGCCATGGGGAGGCGACAGCTCAGACGAGGCTGCGGACCACCAGGGCCAGCGCCCCGGTCGCACAGACGATCAGGATGCCCCACCGCAGGTGGCCCGGATCGACCCGGCTGCGCAGCACTCCGGAGAACGCGAAGCCCGCGACCAGCACCGGCAGCAGCAGCACTGCCAGCACGAGCTCCCGCAGCTCGAGGGTGCCGGCGAGCGCCAGCCCGACCAGGCTGAACGTAGCGCCCGCCAGGAAGTACACGGCCAGGGTGCAGCGCACCTGCCGAGGCTCACGGTGCTGGTAGACCAGCGCCAGCGGTGGGCCGCCGATCGACGTGGCAGTCCCCGTGACCCCTGAGACGAAGCCCGCTGTGGCCAGCGACGTCCTCGTGACCGGGATCTCGAGCGTGTGGATCGTCAGCGCCACAGCGACCAGGACCATCAAACCGACGCTCAGACCGATCTCGCGCTCGGTGAACGTCGTGACGAGCAGAACACCCACAGCCGTCCCGGGCAGCCGCGCGGGCAGCGCCCACAGCAACCCCGGCCAGTCGACGGCATCACGCTCGCGCGCCAACGTGACGACCGGCATCGCCGCCGCCAACCACAGCAGCAAACCGGGCACCAGGTCGGGCGCCAGCAGCGCGGTCACCGGCGCCGCAACCAGGCCGACGCCCAGGCCGACCGTGCTCTGCACGGCGGCCCCGACGAACACAGCAGCGACGAGCGCAGCAACCGTCCAGGCGTCCAGACCCAGGTCCACTCCCCCGTGACCGCTCAGGCCTTGAGCAGTGAACGAAGCACGTACTGCATGATCCCGCCGTGGCGGAAGTAGTCGGCCTCGCCCGGTGTGTCGATGCGAACGACTGCGTCGAACTCGGTGTCACCGGCACGCACCTTGACCGTGCGAGGGGTCGAGCCGTCATTCAGCTCCGTCGCGCCCGTGATGTCGAAGGTCTCGTCACCGGTCAGGCCGAGCGACTCGGCGTTCTTGCCCGCGGGGTACTGCAAGGGGAGCACGCCCATGCCGATGAGGTTGGACCGGTGGATCCGCTCGTACGACTCGGCGATGACAGCCTTCGCGCCCAGCAGGGCAGTCCCCTTGGCTGCCCAGTCACGGGACGAGCCCGAGCCATATTCCTTGCCGGCCAGGATCACGAGCGGCGTACCGGCCTCGGCATACGCGACGGACGCGTCGTAGATCGTCGTCACCTCTCCGGCGCTGAAGCCGTCGCCGTCGACGAACGCCGTCGTGAAGCCGCCCTCGGTCCCGGGTGCGAGCTGGTTGCGTAGCCGGATGTTGGCGAACGTGCCACGGATCATCACCTCGTGGTTGCCGCGCCGCGATCCGTAGGAGTTGAAGTCCCGGGGCTGGACGCCGTGCTCGGAGAGATACGAGCCGGCAGGCGAGTCCTTCTTGATCGCACCGGCGGGCGAGATGTGGTCGGTGGTGACCGAGTCGCCCAGCTTCGCGAGCACCCGGGCGCCGTGGATGTCCTCCACGGGCGTGGGCTCGGCCGGCATACCGTCGAAGTACGGCGGCTTACGGACGTACGTCGACTCGGCCGCCCAGGCGAAGGTGTCACCGTCGGGAGTCGGCAGGCCCCGCCAGCGCTCGTCACCGGCGAAGACGTCGGAGTAGTCGTCGGCGAACATCTCGGCCGTGATGGAGTTGGCGACGATCTCCTCGACCTCCTTCACCGATGGCCAGATGTCGCGCAGGAACACGTCGTTGCCGCTGGTGTCCTGCCCGAGCGGTTCGTTGAACATGTCGACGTCCATCGAGCCGGCTAGCGCGTACGCAACGACCAGTGGCGGGGACGCCAGGTAGTTCATCTTGATGTCGGGGTTGATCCGACCCTCGAAGTTTCGGTTGCCCGACAACACTGCGGCCACCGCCAGGTCGGCGTCGTTGACGGCCTTGCT
>JANLYC010000269.1:0-3004 GCA_031365435.1 Nocardioidaceae bacterium | reverse complement strand
GTAGGGCTGGGGCTGCTCGGGAGAGGACTCGGCGACCTGCACGGTGTCCAGCGGGGTGCGCCGGCCGGTGGCGCTCACGCGCCGACCAGGCTGGTCAGGACGGAGCTGAAGAAGCCCAGGCCGTCGGCGCTCGGGCCGGTGAGCGGATCGACGGCGTGCTCGGGGTGCGGCATCAGTCCGACGACGTTGCCGCGGTCGTTGGTGATGCCGGCGATGTCGCGCAGCGAGCCGTTGGGGTTGCGTTCGAGATAGCGGACGACGACCCGGCCCTCGCCCTCGAGCCGGTCCAGGGTGTGCTCGTCGGCGACATACCCGCCCTCGCCGTTCTTGAGGACGATGGTGATCTCGGCACCCGGTTCGTACCCGTTCGTCCACGCGGTGTCGGCGTTCTCGACGCGGAGCCGCTGGTCGCGGCAGATGAAGGTGCGGTGGTCGTTGCGGATGAGGGCACCCGGGAGCAGGTGCGACACACACAGGATCTGGAAGCCGTTGCAGATACCCAACACCGGCAGACCACCCTTGGCCGCCGCAACGACCTCGGTCATGACCGGCGCGAACCGGGCGATGGCTCCGCACCGCAGGTAGTCCCCGTAGGAGAAGCCGCCCGGCAGGACCACGGCATCGACGCCCGCCAGGTCGTGGTCACCGTGCCACAGTGCAACCGGCTCGCCGCCGGCGATCCGGACTGCCCGGCGTGCGTCGGCGTCGTCGAGCGACCCGGGAAACGTGACGACCCCGATCTTCACGGCTGCTCGACCCGGACGGTGAAGTCCTCGATGACGGGGTTGCTGAGCAGCGTCTCGGCCGCCCGGCGTACTTCTGCCAACCGCTCCTCTGTCACGTCTCCGTCGAACTCGAGCTCGAAACGCTTGCCCTGCCGGACGGCGAGGATGCCATCGAAGCCGAGGCGGGGCAGTGCGCCGTGGACGGCCTTGCCCTGAGGGTCGAGAATCTCCGGCTTGAGCATGACGTCGACGACGACGCGGGCCACGGGCCCTCCTGGCAGCTGGGTGTACGGCGTGCGGACGCGCTCAGTCTAGAACTCGCCAGAAAATGTTGACGTACCACGGCAACCAAACACGTGGTCACATCGTCTGTCTAGGTAGTGACCCGGGCGAGCCGTACGGGGGGGACACCTCCACGCCGTGGGGGACGTCGGTGGTGTCGACGTCGGCGCGCCCGGGTCAGGGTCGTCACCCGCAGGACGGAAGGCCGGGCACGTACGGGGGAAGTGCCCGGCCCTTTCGTGTCTCGGCGCCGACGTCAGGTGAGCTCGCGCTTGAGGATCTTGCCGGTCGCCGTCATCGGGAGCTCGTCTCGGAACTCGATCACCCGCGGGTACTTGTACGACGCCATCTGGTCCTTGCTCCACGCGACGAGCTCGTCCTCGGTGATCGTGGCGCCGGCCTGCCTGATCACGTACGCCTTGACCTCCTCGCCATGCTCGTCGTCCGGCACGCCGACCACCGCGACGAGTGAGACGTCCTCGTGGGTGAGCAGCACCTCCTCGATCTCGCGGGGATAGATGTTGTAACCACCCCGGATGATCATGTCCTTGGCGCGGTCGACGATGTAGTAGTAGCCGTCCTTGTCTCGCCGCGCGAGGTCGCCACTGCGGAACCAGCCGTCGCGCATGACCGCCGCCGTCTCCTCCGGCCGCCGGTAGTAGCCCTTCATGATGTTGTGCCCGCGGATGGCCACCTCACCGACCTCATCGGTGCCTTCGACGGTGTCCCAGCCGTCGTCGACGAGCTTGACCTCGACGCCCCAGATCGGCGTCCCGATCGAACCCGGCTTCGGGTCCTGGTCGAGGTGGTTGAAGGTCGCGACCGGTGAGGTCTCCGACAGCCCGTAGCCTTCCAGGATCTGGACGTGGAATCGCTCCTTCACCTGCTTGATGATCTCCACCGGCAGGGAAGACCCGCCCGCGACAGCCCGCCGTAGGTTCCGGGCGATCTTGTCGACGTCGACACTGTCGTCCAGGGCTCCGAGCAGGGCCCAGTACATCGTGGGCACTCCCGCGAAGAACGTCACCTCTTCGCGGTCGAGCAGCTCGAGCGCCTGCTTGGCGTCGAAACGGGCCATCAGGACCAGGGTGGAGCCGAGCCCGAACCCGGCGTTGAGCTGCACTGTCTGCCCGAACGAGTGGAACAGGGGCAGGGTCACCAGCTGGACATCCGGGGCGGACGGGCTCAGCTCCCAGAGACGGTGACACGTCGATACGTTGAAGGCGATGTTGGCGTGAGTGAGCTCAGCACCCTTGGGTTGGCCGGTCGTCCCGCTGGTGTACAGGATCACGGCGGTGTCCCCCGGCTCGGTGACCGCGGTCTCAAAGGTCCTGGGCTGGTCCGTCAGCGCGGTGAGCAGGTTCTCGGCCCCGTCCGGCACGGTGGAGCCCGGATCGGCAGGGATCACGAAGAAGTGCTCGCACCCGTTGCTGGCGTCATACCCCTCCTTGCCCGCGTGGGCCATGGCGAGCTCGGGAGTGCCCTCGAAGCAGACGTACGCCTTCGCCTCGGAGTCGCCGAGGTGGTAGGCCACCTCGCGCCCCTTGAACAGCACGTTCAGCGGAACGACGACCGCTCCCACCTTGAGGATCCCGTAGTAGACGACGGGGAAGTACGGCAGATTCGGGCAGGAGAGGGCGACTTTGTCACCGGGACGGATGCCCCGCTGCACGAACAGGTTGGCCACCTGGTTGGCCATCGCATCGACCTGGGCATACGTCAGCCGCGTGTCGTTGAACACCACGGCTTCGCGGTCGGGGACCTTGCGGGCGCTGTCTTCGAGCATCACGGCCAGGTTCAGCACGATCGACCTCCGGGTCTTCGGCAGACCGCCGGCAATCGACGGCTGTCACCAACGTAGCCACCGAACCCGTCCGTCGCCATGGCCCAACCAGAGGTCGCCTCAGTCGAAAGGCAGCCCCGTCAGCCGCTCGAACGCCTCGATGTACGTCGCCCGCGTCTGCTCGACGACATCCGCGGGCAACGGTGGTGGCGGC
>JANLYC010000268.1:0-3006 GCA_031365435.1 Nocardioidaceae bacterium | reverse complement strand
GTAGGGCTGGTGCGGTCCGACGAACAGCACGCCGCCTCGTCGGTGTCCCAGGCGCGGGTCGGAGTAGAGCAGGTACGCAGTGCGGTGCAGGGCCGCCACCGTCTTGCCGGTGCCCGGGCCGCCGTCGACGACGAGCGCCCCGCGGGAGCCGGCCCGGATGATCGCGTCCTGGTCGGCCTGGATCGTGCCGAGCACGTCGCGCATCCGCGCCGAGCGGTCGCTGCCCAGGCTGGCGATGAACGCCGACTGGTCGTCGAGGGCGGCGTGTCCTTCGAAGCCGTCCGGCGTGAACACCTCGTCCCAGTAGTCGCTGACCCGGCCACGGGTCCAGCGGTACCTCCGGCGGCTCGCCAGGCCCATCGGGTTGGCGTGGGTCGCTCCGAAGAACGGTTCCGCCGCGGGGGAGCGCCAGTCGACGAGCAACCGGCGGCCCGTGCTGTCGGTGAGGCCGAGCCGTCCGATGTAGACGGGTTCGGGGTCGTCGTCGCCGACGATGCGGCCGAGGCACAGGTCCAGGCTGAAGCGTTGCAGGACGCCCAGTCGGGCGCTCAGCCGGTGGACCTCCCGGTCGCGGTCCATCGCCTCCTGCCCGATGCCCCCGGGCGCCATACGCTCGTCATCGAGGCGGTGCGACAGCTCGGCCATGGACTCCTCGAGGCTCGCCGCGATGGCCGCGAAGTGCTGCTCGTCCGCGGCGATCATCGCCGGGTCAGACTTGGCGGCCAGGCGGTCGGGAAGGTCGAAGGCACTGCTCATCAGATGGGTCAGCTCCGGTATGGCGAGTGCGGGCACGTCCGGCGATTGTGCGCCACCACCCGGGTCTTGCCGCAAGCCCCCCGGTCCGCTATACGTTGGAAGTGGCGAGGGCTGACCGCTCGCCTTTGCATGCCGTCCGGTTGCGGTAAGTCTCGCGCACGCTGATCGACCCGGCGCCTACGCTGAACCGGTGATATCCACTCTCAAAGACCGATGACCGCCTCGGCCACAGCCGCTGGATCGTCGGGCTCCCGGTTGATCGTGATCCGTGGCAACAGCGGCTCAGGAAAGTCAGCAGTAGCGGCCGCGATCCGTGCGAGTCGTCCGGACGGCACCGTCGCGGTGGTTGGGCAAGACGTCATCCGCCGCAGCATCCTCGGAACCCACGACGACGCAAGGCGCGTGGCGGTGGGGCTCGTGGACCTCACGGCACGGTACGCGCTCGCCTACGGCTTCGACGTCATCGTGGAAGGCATTCTCAACGCCAAGTGGTATGGCGACGTGCTTCAACGCCTTGCCAGTGACCACCTTGGCGTCACCCGCTCCTACGTCTACGACCTCACCTTCGAGGAGACCCTCCGGCGGCACAGCACGAAGGCGGCGGCTGGCTTCGGCGAACCTGAAATGCGGCAGTGGTGGAACGGATTTCAGCCGATCGACACGATGCACGAACAGACGATCGCGGAACACGAAACGCTCGATGACACGCTCCGTCGCATCCTCGAGGACTGTTGGGAGTCGCCGACCTCTTAGAAGCTCGTGCCGCAGCCGGTGAGTGCTGAACACCCGACCAGCTCAGTAGCTCGAGCCAGAGCCGCTCGCTGCGCCGATGATGACGAAGGCGAGGACCAGGCACAGGGTTCCCACGCCGATCCAACCAAGCACGATGCCCGCGATAGCCATGCCATCTCCGCCTTGGTTGCGCTCGCGGATCTGCTTGCGCGCGACGTACCCGAAGATGAGGGCCAGGATGCTCCCGACCCAGTAGATCCAGAGGATGCCCAGCACCATCGAGGCGATCGCCAGCCCGTTCGTGGATCGAGCCGGGGCGTAGTACGGCTGCGGATACTGCGGGGGCTGCTGCGGATACTGCGGGTATCCGTCGGACTGCTGCTGGTCTTGGGACATGGTGAGACTCCGGTCGTCGGGTGCGAACGGTGACAACCTAGACGATCAGGGACATGCCCGCGCTGCTTTCCCGTCACCTTTGGCCGAACGGTCATCTGCAGGGCCTCAGACGTGGAACTCGACTTCGTCGGCGTTGATGACCGCGGTGGTCACGCCGGGATACTCGCTGTCAGCGACGAAGAAGTTCGTGTAGGCCACCATGGTCTCGCCGCCGATCGGGACCGTCCGACCATCAGGCAGCGGCAGGTCCCACGGCCCCTCGTCCGTGGTGTGGCCGTCGGCGACCAAGGTGGTGTCGTACCCCTCGATCAGGGCACGCGCCGCCGTGCTCCGGATGCACGCGTCGGTCGCGGCGCCGCAGATGACCAGGTGGCCGACACCGAGCTGGTCGAGCTCCTTGCGGAGGGGAGTCTCGGCGAAGGAGTCCAGGTACTGCTTGCCGATGACGGTCTCGCCCTCGGCCGGCCGGACCTCCTCGACGATCTGCCAGGCGTCCGACCCGGGCTTGAACGGGCCGGCCTCGTGCTGGATCCAGATCACAGGAGCGCCGGCAGACTTGGCCCGGTCGATCAGGGTGCGGATGCGGCCGATCACGGCGTCGCGCTGATAGCCGCCTTCGGTGTTGCCGTTCTGCACGTCGACGACGAGGAGGGCGCTGGGGCGGGTTTTGCTGTCGGTGTCAGTCATGGTCCCCAGCCTAGAAGGGGAACCGGTCAGTATTCGACCGGATCACCTTGGCAAGCTCCTCGCGGTTGGAACGTTGTTGCACTGCGACGGCTCTTATGGGTGCAAAAGCGTTCCAACCGCGCGCTGTACGCCCGCTGAGCGCAGTTCGGAACGTGGTTGTCGTGGACACGGCGTGCTGACCGCAAGGACGTTCCGAACTGGCCCGCCCAGGTGTCACAGCCAGGGGTGCTGCCTTGTCTCCAGTGGTGACAGTTGATCCTGGATGCCGAAGGAGTATGACGATGAGGGTGTTTGTCGCAGGAGCGACCGGGGCGATCGGAAGGCAGTTGGTGCCGCGGCTGGTCGAGGCAGGTCACGAAGTCCATGGCATGACGCGCAGCGCGTCGAAGAAGTCGCTGCTCGAGGAGCTGGGCGCCATCCCCGTGGTCGCGGACG
>JANLYC010000231.1:0-1526 GCA_031365435.1 Nocardioidaceae bacterium | reverse complement strand
CCGAGTACCGCGCCCTCGGCGCGGAGTCGTCGCGCCTGGAGGAGTGGTGGCAGCGGATCGACGGCTGGCACGAGCGCCATCCACTCGGCTACACGGACTCGACCGACAGCGAGATCCGGCCGCAGTTCATGGTCCAGTCGCTGCACAAGGCGACCGAGGGCAACGCGATCGTCACCTCCGACGTCGGCCAGCACCAGATGTGGACGGCGCAGTACTACGACTTCCCCGAGCCGCGGCGCTGGATCAACTCCGGGGGCCTGGGGACGATGGGCTTCGGCCTGCCGGCCGCGATGGGCGCCAAGGTCGGCTGCCCGGACGAGACCGTCATCTGCATCGCCGGCGACGGCTCGGTGCAGATGAACATGCAGGAGCACGCGACATGTGCCCAGGAGGGCATCGACATCAAGGTCTTCATCATGAACAACGGCTACCTGGGCATGGTGCGCCAGTGGCAGGAGCTGTTCTGGGACCGCCGCTACTCGCAGGTCGACATGGGCAAGTTCCCGGACTTCGTGAAGCTCGCCGACGCCTACGGGGCGACCGGCATCCGCCTGACGGACAAGGCGACGCTCCAGGACGACATGCGGGCGGCGCTCGAGACGCCGGGTCCCGTGCTCGTCGACGTGCGCGTCACGCAGGAGGAGAACGTCTATCCGATGATCTCGCCCGGCCAGGCCGCGCGGGACATGGTGGGGTGAGGACGATGGGCGAGCCAGGCACGAAGGACATCCTGAGTCTCGAGGAGCTCGAGGCCGCGGGCGGGCTGCGCACCGGGCGCAAGCACGTCCTGTCGATCCTCGTCGAGAACAAGCCGGGCGTCCTGACGCGGATCACCGGGCTGTTCGCACGGCGCGGGTTCAACATCGACACGCTCACGGTCGGCCCGACCGACGACGACGACATCTCGCGCGTCACGCTGACGCTCGACGGCGCGCTGCACCCGATCGATCAGGTCACCAAGCAGCTTCACAAGCTGATCAACGTGCTGAAGATCCGCGACCTCGAGCCGACCGAGACGGTCGCTCGTGAGCTGGCGCTCTTCAAGCTCGCCGTCGACGGCTCGGCGCGCGCCGAGGTCATGCAGGTCTGCGAGATCTTCCGCGGCAAGGTCGTCGACGTCAGCCGACGCTCGATCATCCTCGAGGTCACCGGCACGACCGACAAGATCGAGGCCTTCGAGCGCATGGTGCGCCCGTTCGGGCTGGTGGAGATGATGCGGACCGGGGAGATAGCCATATCCCGCGGCCGTGGCGAGACCTGACGCGATCTCGTCGCGCCAGGCTGTGTCCTCGGTCGCTCGCGTGGCAGGCCACGCCACGCTCCCTGCGTCCGTGCCAGAGACGACGATCCGCGCCTCAGGCTGACGGGGTGGTGGTTCGATTCGTGCGCGGGCTCAGGTGTGACGCGCTCGCGGCCGAAGGGTGGGTGTGGTTCGCCGCTCCCTTGCCCTGGTCATCGTCGTGCTGCTCACAGGCTCGCTCGCTGCGTGCGGTGACGATCAGACGACGGCCTACAAGACCAAGTTC
>JANLYC010000227.1:0-28908 GCA_031365435.1 Nocardioidaceae bacterium | reverse complement strand
TGGTGGGGGCGACCACCGACGAAGCCGCCCACCTGCTGTCGGGAACGTTGGTCGAGGTGCTGACCCGGCTAGGGCTGACCGCTTTCATTCCTACCGCTCCACCCGTGGCGCTGCCCTGCCTGCCGATCATCTGCGTGAGCTGACGTCCCGCTGATCCCCAGCAGACGACCCTCCAGCAGACGAACCACAGCAACGGGAGTCGGCAAGGCAAGAACGACGTACCCTCGGCAGGTTTGCCTAGTTCACAAGCCAGCTGGCTTGTGAACTAGGCAAACGCGGAGGGTCAGGGGGTCAACAACGGGGCGGCTTCGGCAGCCCAGTAGGTGAGGATCATGTCGGCGCCGGCGCGACGGATCGACGTCAGCGTCTCGAGCATCGCCGCCTGCCGGTCGATGACTCCCGCGGCTGCCGCCGCCTCGACCATGGCGTACTCACCGGACACGTTGTAGGCGGCGACCGGCACGTCTGAGATCGACGCCACCTCACGGAGCACGTCGAGGTAGGCCAGCGCCGGCTTGACCATCACGATGTCGGCGCCTTCGGCAAGGTCGAGCATGACCTCGCGCATCGCCTCGCGGCTGTTGCCCACGTCCTGCTGATAGGTACGGCGGTCGCCCTGCAGCGACGAGTCCACGGCCTCGCGGAACGGGCCATAGAACGCCGACGCATACTTCGCGGAGTAGACGAGGATCGCGACGTCGACATGTCCGGCGGCGTCCAGGGCGGTACGGATCACACCGACCTGACCGTCCATCATCCCGCTCGGGCCGACGACGTGGACGCCTGCAGCGGCCTGCGCCACCGCCATCGCGGCGTACTGCTCCAGCGTTGCGTCGTTGTCGACCGTGCCGTCCGCGGCCAGCAGGCCACAGTGGCCGTGGTCGGTGAACTCGTCGAGGCAGAGGTCGCTCATCACGACGGTGGCATCCCCCACCTCGGCGACCACATCGGCGATCGCGACGTTCAGGATGCCTGCGGGGTCGAGGCCACCAGAACCCGTCGCGTCCTTGCGCTCCGGGACACCGAACAGCATCACCCCGCCGACCCCGGCCTCGACCGCCGTGGCGGCGGCTTTGCGCAGGGACTCCCGGCTGTGCTGAACCACCCCCGGCATGCTGCTGATCGGGCGGGGCTCGGTCAACCCCTCGCCCACGAACATCGGTAGGATCAGCTGCCCCGGACGAAGGGTCGTCTCAGCGACCAACCTACGAAGCGCCGGTGTCCTCCGGAGTCGTCTTGGCCGGGATTCGGGGAAGCCGCTCATGACCGGATCAGGTTGCTCTGCGCCGGTTCGTGGTACGCCGTTGGGACGGCTTCGTCACGGGCTCTCCGGCCTCGATCAGCTCGAGCCTGCGCGCCGCGCCGAAGTCGGCCAGCACGTCAGCCAGCTCCTCCACCGACGGCTTGGACGCGAGCACGTCCACGCGCAGTCCGTGCTCCTCACAGGTCTTCGCGGTGGCCGGACCGATAGCCGCGATCACGGTGGACGCGTGCGGCTTGCCCGCGATACCGACGAGGTTGCGCACCGTCGAGGACGAGGTGAACACCACCGCGTCGAACTTGCCCGACTTGATCGCGTCCCGCGTCGCTGCCGGCGGCGGGGCGGCCCGAACGGTCCGGTAGGCCGTGACGTCGTCGACCTCCCAGCCGAGCTCGTGCAGTCCGGCGACCAAGGTCTCGGTCGCGATGTCGGCGCGAGGCAGGAAGACCCGGTTGATGGGATCGAGCACGTCGTCGAACGGCGGCCAGTCCTCGAGGAGTCCCTTGGCCGACTGCTCCCCCGACGGGACGAGGTCGGCGCGGATACCCCACTCGGCGACGCTCGCTGCCGTCTTGTCACCGACGGCCGCGACCTTGAGACCGCTGAACGCCCGGGCGTCGAGGCCGTACTCGTCGAACTTCTCCCGCACTGCCTTGACCGCGTTCACCGAGGTGAAGACGATCCACTCGTAGCGACCCTCGACGAGTCCACGGACCGCCTTGTCCATCTGGAGCGGGTTGCGCGGCGGCTCGACCGAGATCGTCGGGACTTCCTCGGGCACTGCGCCGTAGGTGCGCAGCTTTGCCGACAACGAACCGGCCTGCTCCTTGGTTCGGGGCACCAGCACGCGCCAGCCGAACAACGGCTTGGTCTCGAACCACGACAGCGCATCGCGCATCGCGACGACCTCACCGACGACGACGACGGCTGGTTCGTGGATCCGGGCGGCGCGCACGTCTGCGGCGACAGCAGCGAGCGTGGAGACGACCGTCTGCTGCTCGGTCGTCGTCCCGATCGCGGTGACGGCGACCGGGGTGTCGTCGGCACGTCCACCGGCGATCAGCGCCCTGGCGACGTCACCGAGACCCTTGACGGCCGACAGCAGCACCAGCGTCTGGCAGCTGACGTACGAGCTCCAGTCGACCTTGCTGTCAGCGACGCTGAGGACCGTGAGCTCGCGTGAGGTGCGTGTGGTCAGCGGTACTCCGGCATATGCCGGTACTGCCGTCACGGCGCTGATGCCGGGCACGATCTCGAACGTCACGCCGGCCTTGACGCAGGCGGCGGCCTCCTCGGCACCGGTGGCGTACATCCAAGGATCGCCGGAGATGAGGCGGACGACGGCGCCGGGGCCCTTGGCGTGCTTGACGACCAGCCGCGCGCGGGAGGCGTGCGTCAGGGGTTGACCGTCCTCGCCGTACCCACCGTCGACGACGGTCATGTCGTCGATCCGATCACCGACGAGTGACGCGAGCAGCGCCACGTGCTCGGGTGCCTCCGTGATCACCACGTCGGCGGCACGGATCAGCTCGGTAGCCCGCACGGTCAGCAGACCGGGGTCTCCTGGACCGGTTCCGATGAAGGCGACCGATCCGGCGGGACGCGGCGGTGCGAGCGGCTGGTCGAGGCGGGCCGTGGCTGAACGGCTCGTCGACCTGGCGGCGGCTGTCTTCGACATGTTCTTGTTCACCGTCTTGCTGTTCGAGGGTTGCTTCTTGCTGGTCGTGGCCGGCGCGGTCGTACGACCGGTTCCGGTGGTCCTGCTCGCTCCTGTCGTGCGCATCGTGTGGGGGCCTGGGTCTACGGATCTGCTCATGACGCCAACTCCTGCATCAACGCCGCGGCCCCTTCGGCGAGCAGGTCGTCAGCGAGCCTGCGTCCGACACCCGCGGGGTCATGGGCAGGGCCGGCGGCGGACAGGCGTACGACGTGGCTGCCGTCCGGCGCCGCGACCACACCACGCAGCCAGATCTCCATCCCGTCCTCACCCTCTGCGACCTCGGCCAGTGCGCCCACTGGCGCGCTGCACCCTGCCTCCAGCACCCGCAACAGCTCACGTTCGGCCGTGACCGCCGCCCGGGTGGCTTCGTCGTCGAGCACCTCGGCGACGGCCTTGGCCAGGTCCGGCGCCGATGCGGCCACCTCGACGGCGAGCGCACCTTGTCCTGGTGCCGGCAGCATCTGGATCGGGTCGATCGTCTCGGTGATCTCGTCGGCACGCCCGATCCGGACGAGACCGGCGCGGGCGAGCACGACACCGTCAAGGTCGCCAGCCCTCACCTTGGTGATGCGGGTGTCGACGTTGCCACGAATCGCGACAACGTCCAAACCGAGACCGAGGGCGAACAGCTGGGCCGCCCGGCGCGGTGACCCCGTTCCTACCCTGGAACCGGGTGGCAGCTCGCCCAGCGTCAGCCCGTCGCGTGCCACGAGGGCGTCGCGAACATCACCTCGTACCGGCACCGCAGCGAGCGTGACCCGGTCATCAGCAGCGGTGGGAAGGTCTTTGAGCGAATGCACGACGAGGTCGACGTCACCGGCCGCCAGTGCCTCGCGCACTGCCCCGACGAAGACCCCCTGGCCGCCGATCTCGGTGAGCGGACGATCACTCGCGTCGCCTGCACTCGTCACGTTGACCAGCACGACCTCGACACCGAGCGCTGCGACCAGCGCATCGGCGACAAGCTGGCTCTGTGCCCGCGCGAGGGTGCTGGCGCGCGTTCCGACCCGGATCGTGGTCATTCCTTCTCACCGGCCCGGATGACGGCCTCGACCGCAGCGGGGTCGAGCGCGAAGAGCTCGGCCAGCGCATCGGCGTACGACGACTCGGGCATGCGTCCGGCCAGCTGCTTGATGCGGACGGTGGGTTCGTGCAGCAGCTTGTCGGCGACCCGGCGGACCGTGTGGCTGATCTCGTCACGTTGCTCGGGAGTCAGCCCGTCGAGACGTCCCCACAGCCGGTCGAGCTCGGTTGCCACCACGTCGGTCGCCATACTGCGCAGGGCCACGACCGTCGGTGCGACCCGGGCCGCGTCCCGCGCCGCGGCGAAAGCCGTGACCTCTTGCGTCACGATCGCCTTGACCGCCGCCACATCTTCGCGGGCGGATCCGTTGTGCACGCTCTCCGCGATCGAGTGGAGCGGGATCAACGTGACGCCGGGTTGGTTGGCAGCAGACGGCGCGACGTCATGGGGCAGCGCGAGGTCGATGATGACCATCGGAATCGGGCGGGCTCGCTGGGCCAAGGCGGCAGAGATGATCTCGGCCGGAATGACGACGCCGGTGGCCCCGGTGCAGGAGATGACCAGATCGGCGTCGATCAGCTCGTGTCCGAGCTCGGTCATGGCCACGGCCCGACCGTCGACCGAACCCGCCAGACGCTGTGCGTTCGCGAGGGTTCGCGAGCAGACCGTGATGGTTCCGGCGCCGGCGCGACGCACCGTGGCGGCCGCCAGTGCGGCGATGGATCCGGCGCCGACGATGCAGACGGTGGCGTTCTCGAGCGAACCGATGACCTCGGCGGCTTCTTCGAGCGCGACCGACACGATCGACTGACCGGCACGGTCGATACCGGTCTCGGAATGCGCGCGCTTGCCGACCCGCAGCCCCTGCTGGAACAGCGTGTTGAGGGCAGGCCCGACGGTCTCGTCAGTCTGGCCGCGCCGGAGCGCATCACGGACCTGGCCGAGGATCTGCCCTTCCCCTACGACCATGGACTCGAGGCCGGTGGCCACCGAGAACAGGTGGTCGACGGCCGCCTCGTCGTAGTGGACGTACAGCGATGGCAGCACCTGGTCGACCGAGGAGTCGGCGACGTCGACGAGCAACGAGGTCAGGTCCTCGACGCTGCCGTGAAAGCGATCGACCTCCGCGTAGATCTCGACCCGGTTGCACGTCGCCAGTACCAGCGCCTCGCTGACGTGGTCGCTGTTCATCGCGGCCGTCCTGAGCTTGGCCGCACCCGCCGAGTCCACGGCGAGCCGCTCGAGCAGCTCGACGGGAGCACTGCGGTGGGAGGCGCCCACGATCAGGATGCTCACAGCGCACCGGCCGAGAGCTGATCGAGGGGAGAGGCCGCGTGCCCGTGGGCCTTGCGCTGCTCGTGGTAGGCCAGGATCTGCAGCTCGATCGACAGGTCGACCTTGCGAACGTCGACGTGCTCGGGGACGGACAGGACGGTCGGGGCGAAGTTCAGGATGCTGCTGACACCGGCGTCGACCAGCTGGTCGCAGACGTCCTGGGCAGCACCGGCCGGCGTCGCGATCACCCCGATCGACACCTGACCCTCACGCACGATCGTGGAGAGATCGTCGAAGGAAGAGATCCGCAGGTCTCCGACCTGCTCGCCGACGCGGGCCGGGTCGCTGTCGAGCAACGCCGCGACCTGGAAGCCTCGGGACGCGAAACCGGAGTACTTCGCCAGCGCGTGCCCCAGGTTGCCGATCCCGACGATGACGACGGACCAGTCCTGGGTGAGGCCGATCTCGCGAGCGATCTGGTAGCGCAGGTAGTTGACGTCGTACCCCACCCCCCGCGTGCCGTAGGTGCCGAGGTAGGACAGGTCCTTGCGCAGCTTGGCGGAATTCACGCCCGCAGCGCTGGCGAGGTCCTCACTGCTGGCGGTGGCGACGTTTCGATCCGACAACGCCGCCAGCGCTCGTAGGTACACGGGGAGCCGGGCGACCGTGGCTTCGGGGATGCCCCGTTCCGCACGCTCGTCGCGGGCTCGGCCGCTCTTGCGGCTCCGTGCCGTGGTCATACAGAGGTCACCGTGCTCCTGGCTGCTCCGGGGCGCTGCTCGTCGGATCGCACGGGCGTGGGAAACGACGACTCCCGTCCACTGTAAGAGTTTGTGAACGTGAGAACAAAATCGTCCCACCCGGCTCCCGGGTGACGTGATCCATGTCACTTCGCCCAGGCACAGGACCAGCCGCCCGGCCCGCTTCAGGCCCGCGAAATAGCCCGATTTGCGCCCTCAGCCTGGCCGGGGTTGCCGCCGCTGCTCAACCCAGCGCGTGGCGCAGCCGGTCGGCGTCGACGCGCCAGAAGTCGTGCTGCCGGCCGTCGACGAACGTCACCGGGATCTGTTCGCCGTACTCGGCCATCAGGTGGGCGTCTTCGCTGATGTCGATCTCGTCGTACGCCGTCCCGAGCTCGGAGCAGACTTCGGCGATGACCACACGGGCGTCGTCACACAGATGGCAGCCGGGTTTGGACAGCAGCCGCACCCGCGCGTTCACGCCAGGCCCATCGCCCGGCGGGCCGCACCTGCACGCAGCCTGCCCTTGGCAACCTTGCCGGTCGCGGAGTGGGGCAGCTCGGTCACCACCTCGATCACCGACGGGACCTTGAACCGGGCCACCCGCCGTTCGCAATGCTGAGCGACGGCGCGCCGCAGCTCCTCGCCGTCGACGCCCTGGGCGGCCACCACGAAGGCGACCACCGATTCCCCGGTCCGGTCGTCCGGCTGCCCGATGACCGCGCACTCGGCCACACCTGGCACCTCACTCACCACATCCTCGATCTCGGACGGGTAGACATTGAAGCCCGACACGATCACCAGCTCCTTGAGCCGGTCGACCAGGAAGAGGTCGCCGTCGGAGTCGAGGAATCCGATGTCGCCGGTCGCCAGCCACCCGTCGACCCCGGGGCCTCCGTCGCCGTCCGGCCAGTAGCCCGAGAACAGGTTGGCGCCGCGCACCCAGATCTCGCCGGGGTCGTCGGCGTGCACCTCGCGGCCCGTCTCGTCCACCACCTTCAGCTCGACTCCCGGGATCGCGCGTCCGCTCGAGCCCGGCTTGTGCCGAGGTGTGCCAATGGTGGACGTGACGACCGGTGCCGCTTCGGTCAGGCCATACCCCTGCTCGACGTTGACACCGGTGAGCTCCTCGAAGCCACGTGCTGTCTCCATCGCGAGTGGCGCCGCGCCCGACAGGAGCAGGCGCACGGATCGCAGCTTGTCCCGCAGCACGACCGCGTCGCGGGTCAGCCACGCCGCGATCACCGGAGGCGCGACCGGGACGACGCTCACCGCGTGCTCGGCGACCAGGGACAGGGTGTCGGCCGGATCGAACCTGGGTCCCAGCACCAGCGTTGCGCCGTTGAGCAGGACCTGCCCGAGCACGGCGTTGAGGCCGTACACGTGACACAGAGGGACCACGCCGAGCACCACGTCGTCCGCTGTGATGGGCGCGGGCCGGGTCTGCGCCGCCTGGTCGATGTTCGCCAACAGGGCTCGGTGGCTGAGCATGGCTCCGCGAGGCCTTCCGCTCGTGCCCGACGTGTAGAGAAGCACGGCCAACGATTCGCGGTCGCGCGGCGTCACCACGGAGGCATCGTCCACCGCCAGGTCGGCATACGCGATCTCCCCCGGCTCGGATGGAGCGTCGACGACCACGATCGTCGGCGGCTGCGCCTGGTAGGTGGCGGCGCCGGGGGGAGCGTCGACGTCACCGGCCACCGCGGCCCGTACCGCCGGCAACGTCGTCTCGTCCGCGAAGCACAGTCGGGCACCGCTGTCGGCGAGCATGCGAGCGACCTCGCCGGTCGTCGACGTCGAGTTGAGCGGGACCGCGACCATCCCGGCACGGATCGCTGCCAGGTAGGCGGCGACGAACGCGGACCTGTTTCCGAGCGCGAGCGCCACCCGCTGACCACCGACGAGACCGGCGCGCGACAGGCCGCCCGCGAGCGCCGACACCAGCCCGTCCAGCTCGGCCCAGGTCAGGGTCACGTCGGTGTCGCTCTGCACGAGCGCGACCTTGTCCGGGCTCCGCTCGGCGTTCAAGCGCAGCAGCTCGGCCACGTTGGTCGCAGGGATTCGCACCTTCACCGCATCGAGTCTGGCACACGCTTGCGCACCGAGATCGGCCGTGTCCGTGCTCATCAGGCAGCCTCTAGGCTGGTGTTCGTGAACGCGCCGGCTCCGTCCGATCCGTCGGCACGCCTGCGCGCCCGGTCGGTCATGGCCGGACAGGCCGCCGCATCGAGCGCCGAGCTCGAGGCAGCGCTGACGACTCCCCCGGACCCGGCCGCGGCCGCTTTCTTCGACGTCGACAACACCGTGATGCAGGGGGCGTCCATCTTCCACCTGGCGCGGGGTTTGCATCGTCGACAGTTCGTCACGACCAAGGACATCGTCAGGGCAGCCTGGGATCAGGCGTACTTCCGTGTGGTCGGGGTCGAGGACCCCGGGGCTGTCGCCAACGCCCGGGTCTCCGCGCTGTCGTTCATCGCAGGACATCGTGTCGACGAGCTGGAATCGCTCGTGGAGGATATCTTCGACGAGGCCATGGCCCACCGGATCTGGCCCGGGACCCGGGCGTTGGCGCAGATCCACCTCGATCAGGGCCAACGAGTCTGGCTCGTCACGGCGGCTCCGGTGGAGATCGCCCGCATCATGGCCCAACGCCTGGGTCTCACCGGCGCCTTGGGAACCGTCGCCGAGCAGATACACGGCGTCTACACCGGTCGCCTGACCGGTGAGCTGCTGCACGGAGCCGCCAAGGCCGCGGCTGTCCAGGCGCTGGCCGAGCGGGAGGGACTCGACCTCACCCGCTGCTCGGCATACTCCGACTCGGTCAACGACCTGCCGATGCTCTCGCTGGTCGGCGACCCGTGCGCCGTCAACCCGGACGGCCGGCTGCGCGATCATGCCCGACAGCAAGGCTGGCGAATCCGCGACTACCGAACCGGACGCAAGGCGGCCAAGCTGGGTCTGGTGGCAGCGGCCGGTGCCGGTGCGCTGACCGGGAGTGTGGCGGCAGCCCTCGCGCTGCGCCGCAAGATCAACTGACCGCGCGTCGCAGGCGGAGTTCGCGAACGCTCCGATCACCTGCAGCCTGTTCCCGGTCCGTGACGCGGCGTGTGATGTCGGTTACGCACAGGTTCCCAAGGGAAAGCGGGACCGCGTACGATCGGCGGATCGGAGGGTACCGGTGACTTGTCGCCGGAGAGGGAGTTGGCATGTCTTGCGGTCATCCCGCACGTCTGACAGGGCTCGACGTCCTGCGCTGCGCGGTGGCCGACGTCCTGCTCGCCCGACCGCTGCTCGCGATGGCTACCGGCAAGCCGGCGGGCAGGGCGGTGGGCACGTCCGGCCCCGCCGACTATCCGCCCGAGACCGACGGCGACAGCCGTCGGCTCGCGGCCCTGGTCGACCTGGCCCGGGAAGGAGATGCCGACGCGTTCGGGTTGCTCTATGACCACTACTCCTCGAGCGTCTACCGGTTCGTCTTCTACCGGGTCGGCTCGCAGGCTCTCGCCGAGGACCTCACGAGCGAGACTTTCTTCCGGGCACTCCGCTCCATGACCGGGTTCCAGTGGCAGGGCAAGGACTTCGGCGCCTGGTTGATGACGATCGCCCGCAACCTGGTGGTGGACCATTACAAGTCCGGCCGCGCCCGGCTCGAGACCGTGACGGACGACTTCACCGGGCAGGACGCCACCACGGCCGGACCGGAGGACGAAGTCATCGCCCGGCTCACGTCCGATTCCCTGCTCGAGGCCCTCGCGAAGCTCCCCGAGGAGCAGCAGAGCTGCCTGGTGATGCGCTTCCTGAACGAGAACTCGATCGCCGAGACCGCCCGCGCGCTGGGTCGCACCGAGGGCGCCATCAAGCAGCTGCAGCTACGTGCCGTCCGCAACCTCGCGAAGCTCATGCCGGCGGGTGCCCGATGACATCTCGGGCGCGGCAGCCGGCGGCTGCTGATCATGGCCCATCTGAACTAGGCCAAGATGGCCCATTCGGGGGCCTAACCCAGCTGGCCCCTCACTCGTTCAGCCACACGAGGACCACAAGGACCACGAGAACCACGAGCTTGTCCGCGCCGGCTCTCGGAGCGGGATGGGGTAGCACGAACAGAACAGGTGGGCAGCACCGATGATGCAGTTGGCGGGCGCGCGCAGGCGGGCCGACGAGTTCGCGCGGGCCGTTGACGGCCCGGTCACGCTGACCGTTGCCGACGAGCACCGGGTGTTCCTCGAGCTGGTCGAGCAGCTGCGTGCGGTGGAAGGGCCCACGATGCGCCCCGAGTTCAGCGCAGACCTTCGTTCGCGGCTTCTCGAGGCGGCTCCCGCAGCCCTGTCCGAGACCACACCCGCCCAGGGCCGAGACGCGACGTTGGTGAGCTTCCCCGCGAGACATCGACGTCGTACGGCGTCTGCTGCTGCTGCCGCCTGCCTCGTCGTCGCCACCGGGGTCGGAGTCGCCGCCGCCAGCCAGTCGGCCCTCCCGGGTGATGCGCTCTACCCGCTCAAGCGGGGGATCGAGCAGGCTCAGCTCCACTTCGCCGGGTCTCAGGGCGACCGGGGCAGTGAGCTGCTCGAGCAGGCGTCGACTCGGCTGTCGGAGGCGACCGAGCTGTCCGTCGGCCATGCCGGCGACCCGACGACACCGGCACTGGTGACCAAGACGCTCAACGACTTCATCCAGGAGTCCACCGCCGGCGGTGAGACGTTGCTCTCGGCCTATCGCGACGACCAGGATGCCGGCAGCATCGTCCGGCTGCGCGAGTTCACCGCCGAGTCCGAGCGGCAGCTCGAGGTCTTGGCGTCCACGATTCCGGACGAAGCCAGCCAGGCCCTTGCCGATGCCGCCAGCACCATGAGCCGGCTCGATCAGCAGGCACAGGCCGTTTGCCCACCGTGCTCGACGCTGCCGTCGCTGCAGCTCTCGAGTGCGATGAACGACCTCCAGAACCAAGTCGGTGTCTCCAGCTCGGGCGCTGGTTCGTCGGCCGGCGACCTGGCGCCCGCTCGTGGAGCGAAGAGCGGTTCGACCGCCGGTGATCCCTCAGCCGGGAGCGTAGGAACGCCGGGCGCCGCTGTCACCCTCCCGGGCGTCACCGTCGACGTCGAACCGTCGAACGGAGTACCGGCATCCGACCCGGAGCCGACGTCGGGCCAGACCCAAGGTGGCACGCTGCCGAGCCTGCCCGTCGGCACCGGTCAGCCGAGCGCGCCCTCGGTCCCGCTGCCCAGCGTCTCGATCCCACTGCCGTTGCCGACGGTCACCAGCCTGTCCGTCCCCCTCCCGCCCGTGCTGGGCGAGGCGACTGCGCCACTCGGGCCGGCAGATCTCCCCTGACCCCGGGTGGCTGACCGATCCCGGACCGGGTCAGGCGAAGACGCTGCGCCGCTGGATCAACAGCGAGTACAAGGTGTGCTGGATCGTCTCCCGTACCTGGTCGGTCACGTTGAACACCAGCATCGGGTCATCAGCCGCGCCGTCGGCATAGCTGTCGGTGCGAATCGGCTCGCCGAACTCGATCAGCCACTTCGACGGCAGCGGGATCATCCCCAGTGGACCCAGCCACGGAAAGAACGGCGTGATCGGGATGTAGGGCATCCCCAGCAGACGTGCCACCGACGGGATGTTGCCTACGAGCGGGTAGATCTCCTCCGCACCGACGACCGAGCACGGCACGATCGGCACACGTGTGCGTAACGCAGCCGAGACGAAACCACCTCGTCCGAACCGCTGCAGCTTGTAGCGCTCCGAGAACGGCTTCCCGATGCCCTTGAAGCCTTCTGGCCATACCCCTACCAGCTCGCCGCGCGACAGCATCCGTTCGGCATCCTCGATGCTGGCAAGGGTTGCTCCGCCCTTGCGTGCGAGTTCGCCCACGAACGGCATGCGGAACACGAGATCAGCTGCGAGGGCACGCAGGAACCGGTCGGCGTGGTCGTGGACGACCAGGCCGGTCATCAACCCGTCGATCGGGATGGTGCCCGAGTGGTTCGACACCACGAGCGCGCCACCAGTGGCGGGAATGTTGTCGATACCGCGCACCTCGATGCGGAACCACTTCTCCGCCAGGGGCCGCAGCGCCGTCAGCAGAAAGGTCTCGGTCACCTCGACGTCGAACCCGAACTCGTCCACCTCGTAGTCACCAGTGATCCGGCGGCGCACGAAGGCGAGCAGTCCGGCGAGCTGCCGCTCCCAGTCCGCTGCTCCGAAGACCTCGTGGGCGGCGTCGACAATGGCGTCCGTCAGGTCGTCGGCCGACATGGCCGGGACGGGGGTCTCGGCCCGGGGGGCGGCTCGGGCGCCGCGGGACCCTCCTCCAGCCGGCCGTCGCCGCCGTGCTGTCTCCGGAGCGGGACCTACCTTCCCGGTGCGGGCACCGGTGCCACCGGCTGCCGACGTCACCGCCGTCGGGTCGGCATGCTTGCGCCCACGGGGTGGCGCAGACTCGGTGGGGGGGGTCGCCTCCTGAGCAGGTGACCTCGCCGGGGTACGCCGCGGGCGCGCCGGCGCGCTGGGGGCCAACGCCCGGGCGGCGGCGCTCGGAGACGTGCGCGAGCCGCGGCCCGGCCGACCGCGCCCGCCGATCGGAATGACCTCAGCGTCCGGCATACGGCACCACCTTGGCTACGGCGGCAGAGACCTGCTCCTCGAACCGGCTCAGCCGCTGCGGGTTGAGCGGGCCGGGCCGCAACCGTTGCGCGAACGCCTCGAACGCCTCGGCCGTGGTGAACGTGGGATCGAAACCGAACTGCTCGCGCATCCGCGTGGTGTCGATGCCGCGGCCGTAGGCCAGGAAGGCGGCCTGCTCAGAGGACAGCTCGGCGTACCGGATCCGCGGGAACAGCGTGCCGAGCGGCCCGAGCGCCATCGTCGGCACGGGCACGCTCGGACGGCCGAGCCGACGCACGGCCTGGGACAGCATGAGGACCCCGTCACCGGCGATGTTGAACGTGCCATCGACCTCGGCCACGGCTGCATGGTGCAACGCCGCGAGAGCGTCCTCTTCGTGGCAGAACTGCAGCCGGGGGTCGAATCCCAGCACGGTCGGCACCACCGGCAGCGAGAGGTAACGGGTCAGCGTGGTCTCGATGCGCGGCCCGATCAGGTTGGCGCAGCGCAGCATCGTGACACCGACGTCGGGACGGCGCCGGGCGAAGCCGCGCACGTAGCCTTCGACCTCGACGGAGTCCTTCCCGAATCCCGAACGCGGCATCCGGCGCGGCGCCATGTCCTCACTGAACATGGCGGGGTCCTTCGGCGAGGACCCGTAGACCTGAGCCGACGACTTGACCACCAGTCGGCTGACCCCCGGAGCCTTCTGGCACGCCGCCAGCAGCTGCATCGTGCCGATGACGTTGATTTCCTTCATGGAGGTACGACCACCGGCGCCGCCGGGGGTGGCAATGACGCTCAGGTGGACGACAGTGTCGACCTCTTCGGCCGCGATGACCTTCGCGATCACCGGGTTGCGGATGTCTGCCCGGACGAAGCGCACATCGCCGAGGTCCTGCCTTGGCGGAACGACGTCAACGCCGATAACGCGTTCCACGCCTGGGTCGGCAGCGATCCGGCGGGCGAACCGACCGCCGAGATCACGGCAGACTCCGGTGACCAGGACGACGCGACCCATCGCGATGGGGCCTGCCTACTTGCCCTGGCGGCGGCGCTGGATGCGCGTCTTCTTCAACAGCTTGCGGTGCTTCTTCTTCGCCATCCGCTTGCGGCGCTTCTTGATAACTGAGCCCACGGTCTACCTTTCGGGCGTTGACTGGAGTGTCCGGTACCGACGCGGCCCTGACAAGCTAGGTTGTCGCGCGCGTGGCGCGATCGCAGCAGCCTACCCGCTGGCCGCGGCCGCACCCTATTCGGCTGCGAGCGGAACCCTTCCTGCATGTTTATGCGGAGAGCATGCAGTGATGACCCTCTGGCTGACTAGCCCGTAGGGATGAGTCACCCTCAGCCGATCGTAGGAACCCAAGTGCGAGAAATTTTCGCCTGATTAACGTCTTAATCGGACATCGAGTGACTACTCTTTGTGATTGCGCTTGCACTCTCCGCTACCAGCCCCCAAACTCAGAACCGGTCCACAGAGGCCTTTGGACCGGCTACGTCCCTGGGGAGGGAGAATATATGTACGAGAACAGCACGGAGAGCAACGCAGCGGCGGTCGAGCACCCACCGCACGCGGCCACGCCCTTCATCAAGGCGGGCGGGCGGTTCCGGCGCTCCTTCGGCACGACCGCCATCGCCATCATCGCCACCGCCGGCGTCGTCCTGCCCATGCAGGCACCCGCGCAGGCAGCACCTGCCGCCAAGCCATCCAGCACGGTGGTCGCAGCGTTGACAGCCGCAAAGACCGGTGTACAGAGCAAACAAGCGTCGGGCACCAGGCTCCGGCGGACTGTGTACGAGGACCGACTGCACACCTGGGCCAACCGAGTCCGGCACGCCCACGGCGTGCGCGTCATCGCCGTTCGTCCCTGCCACGAGGGCTACGCGGAGCGCTGGACCGGCTACCTGGCTCGCAACAACGAGTTCTTCCACCAGGACCTCGGTCGCTACATGGACCAGTGCAAGCTGACCAAAGCCGGCGAGATCCTCGCCCTCGGCAGCGTCACGCCGTACCGGATGATCCGCATGTGGCTCGGCTCGCCCGAGCACCGTCGGATCCTGCTCGACCCTTCGTTCGGTCTCTCGGGCATTGCCGCCCGCCGGGACGCGAACGGTAACTGGATCGGCTGCATCGATTTCGGTCGCCACTGACCATCGGCCCTCCCCGGCCACCTGGGCACCCACGGGGGGTAACAGTCGACGAGGCGGGTCCCCGTGGGGGACCCGCCTCGTCGGCATGTTCCGGTGGCTTCGTCGCGCGAGCGTGCGAGACGCCGCACCCTGTCAGCCGGCGGTCAGCCTGCTGTCAGCTTGTTCGTCAACCTGCCTGGAAGAAGGACTTCCGCAGGTAGTCGTTGACAGCGTCTTCGGGGACGCGGAAAGAACGCCCCACCCGGACGGCAGGCAGATCACCTGCGTGCACCAGGCGGTACACCGTCATCTTGGACACTCTCATCACGCTGGCTACTTCAGCCACCGTCAGGAACTTGACCTCAGAGATGCCATCCCCGGTCGTGTTTGCGGCCATGACGCACCAACTTCCGGCACGGGCGCTCTTCGGCTTCCCCACCGAAGACACAATCGCTCGTGCGTCTCCGTGAGAGTAGTGGCAAATGGGGCTGATGGGAAAGCGAAGTGACCAAATCGATGGCGCATCGCCGGGAAAAGAGGGCCCCTTCTCGGCGTGTCGCTTGCAAACCACGGCGTGTTCGCCCCCACTGTGGTGCGCGGATCGCTGGTCCTGCCCCACCCCGGCGCTTGGGGCCCCTCAGTAGTCGAGCGGGATTCCGTGCCAGGGGAAGATCTCCCGGCGGGTCTGCTCGACGCAACGGTCCAACCACGAGTCCGGGTTGTAACCCTGGTCCCAAGCGTCGAAGCGCGGCTCGCGACCATCGGTCATGAGGAGCGGCGCCCGGCGGCCGGTCAGGTCCTCGACGTAACGCTGCCACTCCTCAGGTGTCGAAAGCTGCGGCTGCAGCGGATGCCCGGCCACCACCGCGAGCAGGTGCGTCCACGTCCGGGGTACGACGTCGACCACGGCGTAGCCGCCGCCACCCGTCACGACCCACCGACCACCGCAGACCTCGTGGGCGAGCTCATGCAACGCGAGGTGGGCGGCACGCTGCCCGTCGATGCTCAGCATCAGATGTGCCAGCGGGTCGTCCATGTGTGAGTCGCACCCGTGCTGGCTCACCAGCACGGTCGGCTTGAACTCCCGGAGCAGCGGCGGTACGACGGCGTGGAACGCACGCAGCCAGCCGCCGTCGGCTGTACCTGGCGGCATGCCGACGTTGACCGACATCCCTTCGGCACCTGGCCCACCGCTCTCAAAGGCCTCCCCGGTCCCCGGAAAGAGGGTGCGGGCGCTCTCGTGCAGGCTGATCGTGAGTACCCGTGGGTCGTCGTAGAAGGCCACCTGGACGCCGTCGCCGTGATGCACGTCGATATCGACGTAGGCCACCTTCTCGGCGCCGGCGCGCAGCAGCCAGGCGATCGCGATCGCGGGGTCGTTGTAGATGCAGAATCCGCTGGCCATGTCGGCCATGGCATGGTGCAGACCACCGCTGATGTTGGCGGCATGCAGTGCGTCGCCACTCCACACCCGACGCGTCGCCTCGAGCGTCGCCCCGACGATATGGGCAGACGCCTCGTGCATACGGGGGAAGGTCGGGTTGTCCTCCGTGCCCAGGCCGTGCAAGAGATCCCGGTCGTGAGCGTCTGCGATGCTCTTCACAGCGTCGATGTAGCGTGCCGAGTGCACCAGCTCGAGGTCGTCATCGCTCGCGATGGGTGCCGGCACGACGTCCAGGTCAGCGAGTACGCCCAGCGCCCGGGCCAGGCGCACGGTGAGGTCGACGCGGATCGGCGCCATCGGGTGACCAATGCCGAAGTCGTACGCGGACAGCTCGTCGTCGAAGACGAGACTTCCCTGCCCGGACATGAGTCGACTCTAGACGGGCAGGTGCGGCGACTACACCTCCTCGCCGTTGGCGAGGGCACGGGAGCGGTTCCGTGCGCTCTCCAGGGCGGTCATGAAGGCAGCGCGCACCTTGTGGTCCTCGAGCTCGCGGATCGCGGCGGCCGTGGTGCCGCCCGGTGAGGTGACTCGCTCTCGCAGCACGGTGGGGTGCTCGCCGGTCTCACGCAACATCTTCGCCGATCCGACCATGGTCTGGACGACGAGCTCGGTGGCCGTCGAGCGCGGGAGTCCCAGGTGCACGCCGGCCTCGATCATCGCTTCGACGACGAAGAAGAGGTACGCGGGCCCGGACCCTGAGATCGCCGTGACGGCGTCCTGCTGCTTCTCGGGCACCCGGAGCACCTTGCCCGTGGCCCGCAGCAGGGTCTCTGCCTCCACCAGATGCGCCTCGTCGCAGTGCGAGCCGCGCGAGATCGCCGCCATTCCCTCGTCGACGAGAGCAGGGGTGTTCGGCATGACCCGGACCACCGGCACGCCGGCAGGAAGCCGCGCCTCGATCAGCGCTGTCGTGATGCCCGCGGCGAGTGAGATGACCAACTGACCCGGTCTGACGACGGGGGCGATCTCATCGAGGAGGTCGGCCATGTCCTGCGGCTTGACGACGAGGATCAGCGTGTCAGCCTTCGCGGCCGCCTCGGTGTTGGACACGACATCCACGCCATACCGCTCGCGGAGCTCATCGGCCCGAGCTGGTCGCCGCTCGGACATCAGGAGCTCGGCCGGAGCCCGCCCGGCACGGAGCAACCCAGACACCACGGTCTCACCCATCACGCCCGCGCCCAGGATCGCGACGGTCATCGCTGTCCTCCCGTCCTGCCCGTGCCCGCCGCAACGACGGCGGACCGCTAGCCCTTGGTGATGACTGACCTGGCGAAGAATGCCAGGTTGGACGGCTTCTCGGCGAGCCGTCTCATCAGGTATCCGTACCACTGGTCGCCATAGGGAACGTAGACCCTGACCTTCTCACCGAGTCCCGCCAGCCGCTTCTGCTCATCAGGTCGGATGCCGAACAGCATCTGGTACTCGTACGTCCCTTGGGCCCGCTCGTTGCTGGCCGCGAGCGCGCCCGCGATCTCGATGAGCCGCGGATCGTGCGACGCCACCATCGGGTAGCCGGCGCCGGACATCAACGCCTTGAGGCAGCGCACGTAAGACAGGTTGACGTCGTGCTTGCCCTGGTAGGCCACCGACTCGGGCTCCTTGTAGGCGCCCTTGCACAGCCGGACACGGGAGCCTTCGTACGCGAGGTCCTTGCAGTCCGCCTCGGTGCGGTGGAGGTAGGCCTGCAGCACCGCTCCCGTCGAGGGGAAGTCCTGGCGCAGGTCGCGCAGGATGCCCAGCGTCGAGTCGGTGGTGGTGTGGTCCTCCATGTCGAGTGTGACCGTCGTGCCGGCGTTGCTCGCCGCCTGGCAGATCGTCCGCGCGTGCTCGAGGGCGATGCGTTCCCCGTCACCGGGCAGCGCCTGTCCGACAGCCGACAGCTTGACGGAGACCTCGGCGCCTTGCGTCAGACCGCTGACGGCGAGGTGCTCGAGCAGCTCGACATAAGCGTCGACCGTGGATTGGGCCTGCGCGAGGTCGAGCGTGTCCTCACCCAGGTAGTCCAACGTCACGCACAGCCCGTCCGACTCGAGCCGCTGGGTGGCCTCGACCGCGGTGTCCACCGTCTCGCCAGCCACGAATCGTGCCACGATGCCGCTCGACACGGGCATCGAGCTGACCAGACGCTTGGTGGTGTCGCTCCGCGAAAGCATGAGCAGCGAACGACGCAACAACGAATCTCCTTCGTCACGGCCTGCACGGCCCTCGAACCCCAGGGCTCCGGCGGCCCCGCCGGTTGCACCCGACGCGCTGGACAGGGTACGCCGGTCAGAGCCGCACGGTGTCACTAGGCTGAGGCCAGACCACCCTCCGAGGCAATTCGAGGCAAGGAGCCCCATGAGCCACCACGTGAACGCCGAGCTGGTCGCCAACGTGCTGAAGGTGTTGGTCGCTCCCGGCGACACGGTGGTGGTCGGCGACATGCTCGTCATCCTCGAGTCGATGAAGATGGAGATCCCGGTGACCACCGAGATCTCGGGGACCGTCACCGACGTCGGCGTGGCCGAGGGCGACGTGGTGACCGAGGGCGACCTGATCGCAGCCATCGACGAGAGCTGACCCATCGCGGAACCCGCTGACTGCGTCCGATTGACCGCGTCCGAAGAGCCGGTTCGAGATGGTTCAGGCCGTACGACGGCGCAAGGTCGCGGCCCCGAGGGCGAGCGCGGCCACGATGAAGCCGGTGATGACGAGCAGATCGACCCCGAACCGAGCCGTGAGGTCGGCCGAACCCTGCAAGCGCTGCATCGCGTCGACCGCATAGCTCAACGGCAGCACGTCCGAGACGGCGTGCAGCGCACCGGGCAGGTCGGCGCGGGCGACGAAGAGCCCGCACAACAGGATCTGCGGGATGACCACGGCGGGCATGAACTGGACCGCCTGGAACTCCGTCTCTGCGAACGCCGAGACGAAAAGCCCAAGCGCCGTGCCGAGCACCGCGTCGACAACCGCCACCACCGCCAGTGCCCAGACCGGGCCGGCCACGTCGAGGCCGAGCAGCCCGACGGTCAGCGAGACGGCGAGGAGCGCCTGCGCCAGGGCCGCGAAGCCGAACGCGATGGCGTAGCCGAGCAACAGGTCGAGCTTTCCCATCGGCATCGACAGCAACCGCTCGAGCGTGCCGGACGAGCGCTCGCGCAACGTGGTCACCGAGGTCACGAGGAACATCACCGTGAAGGGGAACATCGCCAGCAGGGGTGGCCCGGACCGGTCGAAGACGAGGTCGTTGCGGTCGAACATCCACCACAGCAGCGTGAGCAGGACACACGGAACCACGAGCATGAGCGCAATCGTGCGGGGGTCGCGACGAAGCTGTCTGAGGACGCGGGCAGCGACGGCTGCAGTGATCCGTGGGTTCATGCAGACCGCCTCTCGACGAGGGCGAGAAAAGCTGCCTCGACGTCCTCCGCGCCGGTCCGGCTCAGCAGCTGGGCAACGGTGTCGTCGGCGATCAGCTCGCCCGCCCGCATCAGCAACAATCGGTCACAGCGCTCGGCCTCGTCCATGACATGGCTGGACACGATGATCGAGGTCCCCCCAGAGGCGAGCTCGGCGAACATCGCCCAGAGCTGGTTGCGCAGAACCGGGTCGAGGCCGACGGTGGGCTCGTCGAGCACCAGCAGCTCAGGGTCGCTCAACAACGCCACGGCCAGGGACACGCGCGACTGCTCGCCACCCGACAGCCGCGCCACCACGTCGTCGACGTGCTCGTCCAGACCGACAGCTGCGACCACAGCACCGATGGCCGACCGCTCGACACCGAGCACGGCGGCAAAGAACGCGAGGTTCTCGCGCACCGTGAGGTCGGCGTACACGCTCGGCGCCTGGGTCACATAGCCGACCCGTCGGCGCAACCCGGGACTGCCCGCCGCCTCGCCGAGCACCGTGACGTTGCCGGATCGGATGACCTGGGCGCCGACGATCGACCTCATCAAGGTCGTCTTGCCGCAGCCGGACGGGCCGAGCAAGCCAGTGATCTGACCGGTCGGTACGGAGGTCGTGACCCCGGCGATCACCTCACGGTGGCCACGCACGACCCGAAGATCGGCGATCGTGATGGCAGCTGAGGTCGACATCATGCGCTCCTGATCGGCCGATCCCCGGTGCAGGCCAGCACCGCCGTCAACGGCTGCCACGCCGGCTTGTTCCGGCAACCCTCTTGATGGCGGTCCGCTCCTGTGCAGCCGCGGCGAAAGACGGGTCCGCAGCAGCGAAGTGCAGCCGCGTGAAGGCCAGGGACTCGGCCAGGTCGACCTGCCGGGCCGCGCGGCTCTGCGCCTTGCGGGTGTTGATCTCGACCACCACGCTGCCGGCGTATCCCTGACCGGCGAGAAGCTCGAGGAGCTGGGCGCACGGTTGTGTGCCGTGGCCAGGAACCAGGTGCTCGTCCTTGGCCGATCCGCTCCCGTCGGCAAGATGGATGTGACGAAGCCGCGGTCCGAGCTCCGTGACCATCTGGATCGGGTCCGTACGGGACGTGGAGCTGTGAGACAGGTCGATGGTGACATTCGCATAAGGCTGGTCGACCGGATTCCACCCGGGCACGTACGCCTGGAGCTCACGTTTGGAGGCCCGCCAGGGGTACATGTTCTCGACCGCGACCGCGATGCCGGTCTCGGCCTCGAGGGTTGCCACTCCGTCGACGAACCCCCGCGCGTAGTCACGCTGCCAACGAAATGGTGGATGCACGACGACGGTGTCAGCACCGAGCGCCGCCGCCATGGCGGTACTGCGCTGCAGCTTGCCCCAGGGGTCGGTGCCCCAGACGCGTTGGGTGATGAGCAGGCAGGGGGCATGGACGGCGCAGACCGGGATCTGGTGATAGTCGACGAGGTGTCGGATCGCGTCGACGTCCTGGCTGACGGGGTCGATGCCGACCATGACCTCGACCGCGTCGTAACCGAGCCGGGCGGCCAGCTCGAACGCGCTCGCCGTCGACTCGGGATAGACCGATGCCGACGACAACGCCACCCGAGCGGCCGGCACGTGAACGGGGCTGGCCTGGCTCCGGCCCCGTCGGCGGGTCTGGTCGCTCACCGGGTCAGCCTAGGCACGCGCACCCCCAAGGCGAAGGGCGGCACCCTCCGCGGGAGGCCAGGCGGTTCACAGAGCGTCGAGCTTCTGCAGGATCACGCCTTCACGGAGCGCCCACGGACAGACCTGGAGCTCCTCGATCTTGAACAGGTCCATCACCGCTTCGGCCACGAGGCCGCCTGCCACCAGCTGGTGCGCACGCGCGGCCGAGACGCCGGGCAGGTCCGCCCGCTCGGCGCTGGTCATGACGGCGATCTTGGGCAGCCACTTGTCGAGGTCGGATCGGGTGAGCATCCGGCGTACGAACGGCCCGTCCTCGCTGGGAGCCGCACCGCAGACTCGTGCCAGCGACCGGAAGGTCTTGGAGGTGGCCACGGTGTGATCGCCGACGCCTGCGCGCAGCAGCGGTCCGGCGTCATGGGCCATCTGCGTGCGGATGTGTCTACGGAGCGCCCTGACCTGTTCGGGCGCCGGTACGTCGTCGGGCAGCCAGCCACGGGTGAGCCGGCCAGCTCCGAGCTCGAGCGACTGACACACGTCCGGCCGCTCGTCGTCGCCGGCCGCGATCTCGAGCGAACCACCCCCGATGTCGAAGACCGCCAACCGCCCGGAGGACCAGCCGAACCAGCGGCGCACCGCCAGAAACGTCAACCGGGCCTCGTCCTCGCCGGCAAGGACCACGAGGTCGACACCCGTCTCGTCGTGGACGCGCGCGATCACCTCGTCGGTGTTGGTCGCCTCGCGGATCGCAGAGGTGGCAAACGCCATGACGGACTCACACCCCTGGTCCTCAGCCTCCTGGAGCGCCACCTTGATGAACGAGATCAACGAGTCCACGCCCTGGTCGGACAGGGCACCACTCGGAGTCAGGTGCTCGGCCAGCCGCAACGCCTGCTTGGTCGACGAAGCCGGCAACGGCGGGCCACCACGGTGGGCGTCGACCACGAGCAGGTGCGCGGTGTTGGAACCTACGTCGAGCACGCCTTCTCTCATGGGTTGAGGCTAACGCCCGGCAAGGCCCTGCCGCATGGTTGACGTCGGCGACCTAGGGTGGACAGGTGCCAGAGGTATCCCCGGACTTCCCTCGTGCCTTCGTCGAGTTCGACGACCCGAGTGACGAGTCCCAGCGTTTCAAGGTCGATCTCACGTGGTTGACGTCCCGGTGGAGCTGCATCTACGGCGCCGGCTGCCAAGGCATCTACGCCGACCGGCCCGACGACGGCTGCTGCACGCTCGGGGCGCATTTCTCCGACAAGGCCGACGAGAAGCGCACCCGCCAGTTCGTCAAGCTGCTCGGCCCCGAGGACTGGCAGTTCCACCAGATCGGCACCCAGAGCAAGAACGCCTGGATCGAGACCGACGAGGACGGTGAGCGCAAGACGGCGGTGCACGACGGCGGCTGCGTCTTCCTCAACCGGCCCGGGTTCGCCGGCGGCGCGGGTTGCGCTCTGCACGGCTGGGCCCTCCGCAACGACCACTACCCGCTCGAGACCAAGCCCAACGTGTGCTGGCAGCTACCGATCCGTCGTCTGTTCCGCGAGGTCGAGCGTGGCGACAAGACGTCGTACACCGAGGTGACGATCACGGAGTACGACCGACGGGGCTGGGGCGAAGGTGGACACGACCTCGACTGGTACTGCTCCGCCAACAGCGAAGCACATGTCGGCACCGAGCCGGTGTACCTCAGCAACGGTCCGGAGCTCGTCGAGCTGATGGGCCGGCCGGCGTACGACATCCTCGTGGATCACTGCCGCGAGCATGAGCGGCGCCGTTCGCAGCTCACCTTGCATCCGGCGACGGCAGCAGCCGGCCGGGTGCCGTCGGAAGACACCAAGAGCCGCGTCCGTGCGACCGGCCGCTGACCGACGCCGGTAGACCCCGGTGGCCCGGCACGGATCGTCAACGGCCACAATGATCGGCATGCATCTCGACCATCTCTCTTTTGCTGCTGGCCCGGACGGCCTCGGCGGCACCACAGAGCGGTTGTCCGAGCTGCTCGGCGAATCGTTTGTCGACGGGGGCGTCCATCCTCGCTTCGGGACCCGCAATCGCGTGCTCCCGTTGACGCATGGGCAGTACCTCGAAGTCGTCGAGGTGCTCGACCACCCCGCCTCTGACAAGGCCCCGTTCGGTCAGGCCGTCCGCGCACGGTCAGAAGCCGGCGGTGGATGGCTCGGCTGGGTGGTCGCAGTCGACGACCTCGCGCCGATCGAGAAGAGGCTCGAACGAGAAGCCGTCCCTGGCAACCGGCATCGGCCCGATGGTGTCGAGCTGCGCTGGATGCAGGTCGGTGTCAAGGGTCTTCAGACCGACCCCCAGCTGCCGTTCTTCGTGCAGTGGGACAGCCCCGCGGAGCTGCACCCGTCGGTCGGTTGCTCAGGTCGGCTGTCACTCAGCAAGGTCGAGATCGCGGGTGACCCGCACCGCGTTGCCGCCTGGTTGGACACTCCGTTCGAACACCGGATCGGCGACTTCGACGTCGAGTGGGTCGCACCGAACGGCACGCCGGGTCTCGTCGCGGCCACCTTCGCCACGCCCTCCGGCCCCGTCCGGATCTGACGCACCGCGGGACGAGCTGCCTTCCGTGCCGCGATGACCCGACCGCCGGACCTGCCGCGTGGCATCAGTGCCGGCGCCATCCCGAGCCCGAACATCTGGAACCACCCGGCGACGTACGAGCTCGAGAACCGTGCCGTCGACCCCGACGGCGTCATCGAGCAGACAATCGTGTCGATCCGTCCCTACGCCGGGGCCGTCGTCCTCGACATCGGTTGCGGTACCGGTTACCACCTCCCCCACCTCGCGGCCGTTGCCGCGCGGGTGATCGGGGTGGAGCCACATCCAGCCCTCGCGCTGGGCGCGCAACGGCGTACGCGCGATCTGCCGAACGTCGAGGTACGGAAGGGGGTGGCCCAGGACTTGCCCGTCGACCCGTCGAGCATCGACGTCGTGCACGCCCGGTGGACGTACTTCTTCGGGCCCGGGTGTGAGCCGGGACTGACCGAGATCGACCGGGTGCTGCGCCGAGGAGGAGCCGCATTCATCATCGACAACGATGCGTCGACCAGCACGTTCGGCCGTTGGTTCAGCTGGGCGCACCCTACGTACGATCAGAGCTCGGTCGATACCTTCTTCGCCGTCCGCGGGTGGACCAACCACCGACGCCAGATGCGTTGGTCCTTTCCCGGCCGCGCCGAGCTCGAGGCGGTCGTCAGCATCGAGTTCCCTCCCGAAGTGGTGGAACGAATCCTCGCCGAGCACGCGGGGAGCGAGGTCGACTACGCGATCGTGATCCGCGCCAAGCTGACCTGAGGTGCGCCCAGCAGCGCGTTTGGTCCGGGTCCGAACCCAGCGGTGAGCCCACCGCCCGGAGGCCACTCGCCGGTGCACTCACGGCGCGGCGGCCGGCGTTGTCGGTGCCAGCACCTAGCGTCGTCACCATGGCCAAGACTCCGTCGCGAAAACCTACTGAGAGCTACCGCTGCGGCGAGTGCGGCTGGAGCACGATGAAGTGGGTCGGCCGGTGCGGGGAGTGCCAGGCCTGGGGCACGATCGAGGATGCCGGCGCACCGAGGGTGACCCACGTCAAGGCCGGTCCGGTCACATCGGCGGCCGTGCCGATCTCACAGGTGCAGTCACAGGCCGCGACGGCGCAGTCCAGCGGCGTGTCCGAGCTCGACCGGGTGCTGGGTGGCGGCATCGTGCCGGGCGCCGTACTCCTGCTCGCCGGCGAACCGGGCGTGGGCAAGTCCACCCTGCTGCTCGAGGTGGCCGCGCAGGTGGCTCGCGGCGGGCAACGCACGCTCTACGTCTCAGGCGAGGAGTCCGCGGCGCAGGTGCGGCTGCGGGCGGAGCGCACGAACGCGCTCGAGGACGACCTGTACCTCGCGGCCGAGACCGACCTGTCGGCCGTGCTCGGCCACATCGACGCGGTCAAGCCCGACCTGCTCGTCATCGACTCGGTCCAGACGATCGCCACCGCCGACATCGACGGAGTCGCAGGCGGTGTCACCCAGGTGCGGGCCGTGACGGCCGCCCTGGTCCGGGTGGCGAAGGAGCGGCACCTGCCGACCTTGCTGGTCGGGCATGTCACCAAGGACGGATCGATCGCCGGACCGCGCGCGCTCGAGCACATCGTTGACGTCGTGCTGCAGTTCGAAGGGGAGCGCAACACCCGACTGCGGCTCCTCCGGGCCGTCAAGAACCGGTTCGGCCCGGTCGACGAGATCGGCTGCTTCGACCTGTCCGACGGTGGCATCGTCGAGGTCGCCGACCCGACCGGACTGTTCTTGTCCAGGCACTCCGAACCCATGTCCGGCACCTGTGTCACGGTGACCCTCGAAGGCCGGCGCCCGCTGCTCGCCGAGGTGCAGGCGCTCGTCACGCCCAGCCCGGTGCCGTCACCGCGCCGCGCTGTCAGCGGCATCGACTCCGCCCGGCTCGCCATGTTGCTCGCGGTGCTGCAACGCCGGGTGGGGCTCGGGGTCTCGTCTGCTGACGTCTACGCCGCCACCGTCGGCGGTGCGTCTCTGCGCGGTCCCGCTTCCGACCTGGCCGTGGCCGTGGCTGTCGCCAGCGCCACGGTCAACACCCCCGTTCGAGAAGGCACCGTCGCCATTGGTGAGGTGGGGCTGGCCGGCGAGCTGCGCCGGGTTCCCGACATCGGTCTGCGCTGCAGTGAGGCGGCCCGGCTGGGCTTTCGCTACGCCGTCATACCCAGCCATCACGATGTGCCCCACGCGACGATTCCCAAGGTCGACGGTATGACGCTGATCGAGTGTCACAACCTCGATCGGGCTCTGACCGTGCTGGGCATCGCCCATCCCCCGGTGCGGCAGGGTCCCACCGACCTGTTCATCGTGTGAGCCACCCCACCGGGACGGGCCGACGAGCGGAAGGTACGCCCTACACTGAACCCCGCGCATCACTGGAGTCATACGAGGGGAACACGTGGCAGGCGGCGACAGGCACAAACCCGGGGCACGGCTCCGAGCGACCATGGCAGCGGTGGCACCGGGCACCGAGCTCCGTGAAGGGCTCGAGCGGGTGCTGCGCGGCCGCACAGGCGCACTCGTCGTACTCGGCAACGACCGCACGGTCGAGTCACTCTCGACAGGTGGTTTCGTTCTCGACATCGACTTCACCGCCACCGCGCTGCGCGAGCTGGCGAAGATGGACGGTGCGATCGTGTGCGACCGTGAGGCCACCCGCATCATCCGCGCCGGCGTTCACCTCATGCCCGACTCGTCGCTGCAGACCCAGGAGACCGGCACCCGGCACCGGACCGCTGACCGGGTAGCCCGGCAGACCGGATTTCCCGTGATTTCCGTGTCGCAGTCCATGCGGACGATCGCGTTGTACGTCGGCGACATGCGCTACGTCCTCGAGGACACCGGCTCGATCCTCTCCAAGGCCAACCAGGCACTGGCGACGCTGGAACGCTACAAGATGCGTCTCGACGAGGTCTCCGGAACGCTGTCCGCCCTCGAGATCGAAGACCTGGTGACAGTCCGAGACGTCGCGTCGGTCGCTCAGCGGCTCGAGATGGTGCTGCGGATCGCCACCGAGATCGAGGACTACGTGCTCGAGCTCGGTACCGACGGCCGGCTGCTCTCGCTTCAGCTCGACGAGCTCGTCGGGGGCGTCGACCACGAACGCGAGCTGGTGATCCGCGACTACCTGCCCACCGGTCGTCGGGCCCGCACCGCCGACTCGGTGCTCGCCGACGTCGACGCACTCGGGGCGATCGAGCTGCTCGACATCGGCACGGTCGGCCGCGCGCTCGGACTGGGCGGAGCCGAGAGCCTCGACAGCGCGGTCAGCCCACGTGGCTTCCGGCTGCTGGCCAAGGTGCCGAGACTGCCCGGAGCGGTCGTCGAACGGCTGGTCGACCACTTCGGCACGTTGCAGAAGCTGCTAGCTGCGAGCATCGACGACCTCCAGACCGTCGACGGGGTCGGCGACAGCCGGGCCCGCTCGGTGCGCGAAGGCTTGTCCCGTCTCGCCGAGTCCTCCATCCTCGAACGCTACGTCTGACCTGACCTGACCTGACCTGACCCTCTGGCCCTCCGCGTTTGCCTAGTTCACAAGCCAGCTGGCTTGTGAACTAGGCAAACAAGCCTTGGCGACTTCCAATTTGCCTTGCCCACCTGCTGCCTTGGATTTGGTTCGTCAGCCTGCGGCAGGCGTCACTTCGCGTTGATGTCGAAGTACGCCTTGTGCGGGTCGCCACCGATGAGGGCCGCCTGGACCCAGTAACCGCCAGCGGTCGGCAGCGCGTCGACGGGCTGACAGTTCGGCGAGGACCGGCGCCCGTCCCAGTGGAACTGGTATGCCGTCGGCGGATCGGCCCGGACGACGACCTCCTGTGCCCGCAGTAGGTCCGGACAGTCATCACTCGACCAGACCACGTCTGCCCCCGACGTGACGCGGACGACGAGGTTGTTCGGCGTGATGGCCAGCGTGCAGGCAGGAGTGTCGGTACTGGTCAGCAGCAGGGTGGCGGTGTTGGCTTCGCCGGGGGTCGAGTCCGCAACGTCGATCTTGATGCCGACCCCTGTTGGGCTGCACGTCCCAGTCGGCTGGGCCAACGGCGTCCGCTTCGTCTTCGAGGGCGTTCGTGGCTTCGTCGACGGGTCCATGCCGGCAGACCCCTGGTTCGCCTTGCCATGCCGCGCAGGGGTGCCTGGCCCCTTGACTCCGGGGGTCGCCGCAGGCTTGTGAACGGGATGCTGCCCGGCCGACGTCGACGCAGGGCTGGACAGCGGAGAAGCACCTGAAGAGGACGCCGCGGACGCCTTCGGTTCGGCGTTGCCCGAGCCTGCCAACAGCCACCACACGACACTGATCACCAGCACCACCACGAGCAGCAGCAGGAGCCGCCGCACCCAGTACACCTTCGACGGCAGCGGTCCCGCCGGCCGCATCATGGTGCTCATGTTCCAACGCTAACGTGGTGATCCGTCGATTCGTGGCAGCGCGCCGGGCGACGCCGGAGCGGCTGGGTCGGGCTCACCTCACGGCCCGAGAAAGGAAACGTGCGTGCATCCGATTGACCTTCCCCACCTGCACGCTCGCGTCCTCCGCTGGTATGACGACCACCGGCGGACCCTGCCGTGGCGCCACCCGCGGGCCGGCGCCTGGGCCGTGCTCGTCAGCGAAGTGATGCTCCAGCAGACTCCGGTGGCACGGGTGCTGCCGGCATACGACGCGTGGATGGCCCGCTGGCCGAAGCCGTCCTCCCTGGCGGCCGAGCAGCCCGGCGAGGCCGTGCGGATGTGGGGACGACTCGGCTATCCCCGACGGGCGCTACGCCTGCACGCGGCCGCCACGATCATCGACCGTGACCACGCAGACGAGCTGCCGGCGAGCTATGCGGAGCTCCGCGCCCTCCCCGGCGTCGGCGACTACACGGCCAACGCCGTCCTCGCCTTCGCCTACCGCCAACGCGCCCCCGTCCTCGACACCAACGTCAGACGAGTCCATGCCCGGATCATCAACGGCACCGAGTTCCCACCCGAGGCGGTGACTGCGGCCGAGCGCGGAACGGCCGAGGCGCTGCTCCCGGCCGACGCCGACACGGCCGCGACCTGGAGCGTCGCGGTGATGGAGCTCGGCGCGTTGGTGTGTCAGGCCCGATCGCCCAGATGCACCACCTGCCCGGTCGCCGAA